>JAOUPX010000211.1 GCA_029879645.1 Nitrospinota bacterium | reverse complement strand
ATCAACGGCGGATTTTCCCCGGTTTGACGGCCAGAAATCCGGCAAAATTGAACCATTTGAAAAATATATCTACCTGGCGAAAACCCGCCCTCACGAGCAAGTCTCTGTTTTTTTCCGGTTTAAGGGGAGTAAGCACCTGCTCCAATGCCTCCCGTTTCTTGGAAATTTCCAGTTTCGAATAGCCCTGGCTCTGCTTGAAGGCGTGGTACTGTTCAATGAACAGATCATTGAGACCGTCCGACTCCCCCCGAACTTTTTCGATCAGGATCAGACCGCCGCCGGGGCGGAGTCCTTTGTATATCTTTTTCAGCATGGCCACACGGCGTTTCGGCGGAATGAATTGCAGAGTGTAATTCATGATCACCACACTGGCATCGGTCAGCCCGAAATCACTTTCAAGATCCGCTTCCACCAGTTCGCACCGCTCCAGGCAACCCCTCAATTTGCGGCGAGATTTCTTTAACATGGCCTCTGAATTGTCGAGCCCAACAAAATGTATGTTTTTTCCTTTTGGAAGGGTTTTGATCAGTTGTCGAAGAAGCGTTCCGGTGGAGCAACCCAGATCATATACGCTCGAATCCTTCTGTGCGAAGTGCAGGGCGAGGTCGATCACCATCTGCAGGCATTCTTTGTAAAACGGAACGCTGCGTTCCAGCATGTCATCGAACACCCGCGCCACCGGTTCGTTGAACTCGAATTTAACCGGAGCCGATGGATGTTTAAACAGCGTGTCTTTATTCTTTGCAGGCATGTTATGAACTTCGCAAAACGTAATCAGGGCGGCCCAAGCGAGCCGCCCTGATGAATTATAAAGAATAGGTTGAAAAACGGTCAGGGACCTTGGATTTCTCCACCGCCCACCGGGCCGGACTTGGTTTTGATCAGCAGTTTGTTGATAGCGTTGACGTATGCTTCGGCACTGGCCTCCACCGTGTTGACGCCGGTACCCTTTCCGAGCACTTCCCGGTTTTCGTGGAGAACGCGCACGGTAACTTCTCCCTGCGCGTCTTTTCCCCGGGTTTTCGACATCACCTGGTAATCAAGAAGTTTGCAGGTCATCCCGGTGATATTGTCAATGGCGTTGTACATGGCGTCGATAGGGCCGTCGCCCTGGCCGGTCTCGGTATGTATTTTACCGTCGCGGCTTTTCAGGGTAACCGTAGCTCCCGGCGAAGCACCGCTTTCAAATGTTCCCTGGACTTTTTCCAGGGTATAGGTGTTTAACTCCTCATCAGTGAATTTGCGTTTCTGGATGAGGGCCACGATATCTTCATCGAATACTTCCTTTTTCTGGTCGGCCAATGCCTTGAAGCCGGCGAACACACGATCCAGTTCTTCCTGCGTTACCTGAAAACCCATTGCTTCGATTTTTTTCGACAGCGCGTTACGGCCGGAATGTTTCCCCAGCACCAGCTCCGAACTTTCGAGTCCGATATCCTGCGGATTCATGATCTCGTAGGTATCTTTTTTCTTGAGGAACCCGTCCTGGTGGACGCCGGACTCGTGTGCAAAGGCGTTTTTACCTACAATGGCCTTGTTCCTCTGCACGAAGAAACCGGTGAGACTGCTCACCAGCCGACTGCACGCCATGATGTGCCGGGTATCGATACGCGTGTCGACGCCGAAAAAATCTTTGCGTGTTTTGAGGGCCATAACGATTTCTTCCATCGCCGCGTTGCCGGCACGTTCACCGATTCCGTTGATGGTGCACTCCACTTGCCGCGCGCCTTCCTTGATGGCTTCCAGCGAATTGGCCACCGCCATGCCGAGATCGTTGTGACAATGTACGCTGATGATGGCCTGATCAATGTTAGGCACGTTCTGTTTCAAAGAACGGATCAACTGACCGAACTGGCTAGGCACTGAATAACCCACGGTATCGGGAATATTCACCGTACCGGCACCGGCACCGATCACCGCCTCCACCACTTCGGCGAGAAATTCGGGTTCCGTGCGCGAGGCGTCCTCTGGAGAGAACTCAATATCGTCGCAAAATTTGCGGCCGAATTTTATCGCGTCCACCGCCATTTGAATGACCTCATCTTTACCCTTTTGCAGTTTGTGGTCGCGGTGCAATTTGGAGGTCGACAGGAAAATATGGATACGGGGAGATTCCGCCTTTTCGAGAGCACGTGCCGCGGCTTCAACATCTTTTTCCAACGCGCGGGCAAGACCCGCTATGGAGGAGCCCTTGATTTCGTTCGCGATTTGCTGGACCGATTCGAAGTCGCCCGGAGATGCCACTGGAAAGCCCGCCTCGATGACGTCCACTTTCA
>JAOUPX010000116.1 GCA_029879645.1 Nitrospinota bacterium | reverse complement strand
TTGGGCTTGATTTACAGAAGAAAACGGCTTGCGGAATATCTTTTAAATAAGCCATTATAAAGTCGGGGCGCCGGGCAAAATGTCCCGAAAACTGCGTGACAAACCGGGACCGGATATTGGGGGGGTGTTAAAGCGCTAAAAAATGGAGGCGCCGGGCGGATTCGAACCGCCGATAGAGGTTTTGCAGACCTCGGCCTTAGCCACTTGGCGACGGCGCCTTTATGGGTTTTAACGGATTGGGGGAAAAGGAAAAAATGGAGCGGGAGAAGGGATTTGAACCCTCGACCTCAACCTTGGCAAGGTTGCACTCTACCACTGAGTTACTCCCGCTTTTTAAATCGTAACTTGTCCGTGCAGATGGGTTTTCATTATATTTCCTGTCCGCCGTTTGTCAAACGCTATTTTTTCACGAATTTGGTTTCGGTGCCCTCAATCAGCCGCCGGATATTCTCGTGATGCCTCAGGATGGTTACCACCGCCGCCGCCGCAGCCACATAAATATAGGGTCCGGGGGCTTTAAAGTAGTACCCGAACCAGGGAATACTGATCGCCGCCGCCAGGGAACTGACCGAGACATACCGGGTTAAAAAAAATGTTACCGCAAAAACACCGATGGACGCCAGGCCGGCCCAGGGCATCAGATAAAGAAAAACTCCCAGCCCGGTGGCAACTCCCTTGCCACCCTTGAATTTTAAAAAAATTGAGAAGATATGCCCGAGAAACGCCAGGAGGCCTGCCACCGCCACAGCCCAGGATATTTCCAGAAAGTATCCGGCGACCCAGGCCGCCAGATACCCTTTGCCGCAGTCGCCGGCCAGGGTTAAGATTCCTGCCTTTTTTCCCAGGGTACGGGCCACATTGGTGGCACCGATATTGCCGCTTCCATGCTGACGCAGGTCCACCTTGCGGAATTTGGCCAGCACCACTCCAAAAGGGATGGAACCCAGGAGGTAAGCGAACAACCAGATGAGGGCTATTTTCATATTCAATTTATTTGCAGTCTGAGCATATGGGGCCGGCGTTCATTTCGAAACCCGGTTGAAATTTGGTGGTCTATGACGTGTTGGTTTCAGATATTAATCCAAATGATCCTGCAGGGACTCCCCGGTGGATCGAAGTTTTAATCGCGCTTTGGCTCTTTTCTCAATTTGGCGCACCCGCTCGCGGGACAGTCCGATCTCGTCGCCGATTTCCTCCAGGGTTTTGGTTTCTCCATTGAACCCGAACCGCATACGAAGGATCTGTTCTTCCCGTTTTGACAGGTGTTTGAGCATATCATCCACTTTGTCATGAAGGGATTCTTTCATGATTTGATCGTCGTAAGGAATATAGTGCGGGTTTTCCAGCAGGTCGAGATACTGGGTCACGTCATCGTCCCTCAATGGCGTATCCAGCGACAGATGCGTCCGGTAGGCGCGCATGATGTTCTCGATATCCTCTACATTGTATCCCAAACCATCTGCTACTTCGGAGGTCGTGGGTTCCCGTTCCAGTTCCTGCGTCAGCGATTTATATTTGCGCTCGATTTTATAAAGTTTGCCGGCCTGCTTGACGGGTAGTTTAACCGTTCCCGACTGCTCGGCCAGCGAGTGCATGATCGCCTGGCGAATCCACCACACTGCATAGGTGATGAACTTGATGTGCCGTTGACCGTCGAACCGCTTGGCGGCCTGGATCAGCCCGATGTTCCCCTCCTCAATCAAATCCTGCAGGGACAATCCGCACCCCCGGTACTTGTTGGCCACGGTAACCACATATTTCAGGTTGCGCCGTACCAATTCGTGCAGGGCCTGTACATCACCCTCCTGAATTCGCGTGGAAAGTTCTTCCTCCTCTTCCCGGCTTAAAGGTTTCAGTTTGCTGATTTCGCCCATGTATTGCCCGAGCGCATCAGGCATTTCGGGCTGGCGTTCCTTCCGGCCAACACTTTTTTTCGCGGGCTTCTTTTCCGGATTTATGGGTGGTTTCTTCTTTACCATTATTGCGCCTGTCCAGAGGTTGTTACTGAATTTCCCTGAGACGCGCCCGTGCTTCTGTCACGAACTCGCTTCGGGGAAACTTCCGGATTAACTCATGGTATTGTGTGACAGCTTTTTCAAAGTTCTGTTCGTGATAAAACGATTCGCCCAGCAGAAAAAGCACTTCGTCCAGAAACGGCTGGTCCGGATAAGCCTCCATCATTTGCTGGAACCGGACGATCGCCGACTGAAACGAGCTGGTGCGGAAATAAAACTTACCGATTTCCAGCTGATTCCGCGCCAGGCTCTCGAAACACTGCTGCTTTTTCTCTTGTGCCTGAGGACGGTACTTGCTGTCAGGATATTTTTTCAGGAACTGGTCGAATTCTTCCAGAGCGTTCTGGGCGGACGTCTGGTCGCGGGTTTCCAGATCCATCAATTGAAAGTCGCTCATGGCCATGTAGAAATGTGCCCGGTCCGCCAGCCGATGTGCAGGATACAACTCGATAAAGCTCTTGAACATGAATTTGGACTCTTCATATTCCTCGTTTTTGTAATGAACCTCGGCATTCAGCAGGCTGGCCATCACTTTTTCCGGGCTGTCCGGATAATCTTCGATCACCTTGCTCAGCGCCGCTTTGGCATCCACAAAATTTTCCGCACGGATGTATTCCATGGCTTTCTGAACCAGTTCCTGCGGCGTATCCTTCGACGATTGGAAGGAAATGCCCGAACAACCGCCAAGCCAAAACAGGCCTAGCAGGATTTGAACCAGAGCGATTTGAAAATGAGTTCGAATTGGGTTCATAGTTTTTCTATTGGGCGGATAATACCAAACATATCATATCATTAATCGGAATCGAAAGGCAGGGTTTGGGCCGCCGTTTGCGTCTTGTGTGCCGGCGAAGGTTCGTGATATAAAGCTAAAGGTATTTCGGCCCGGATACGTTATTTTCGGGCCCTTCAGGAGCGTCCGACCCCTTCATGAAAAAAATCCTAACTCCTTTAAAATTAACAGGTTATGTTCTGTTTCTGGCGGCGATGACCAGTGGGACCGCCTGGGCCGCGAAAGAGAAAACCGTGGCCGGCTGGACCATTATCTCCGTTATCGACAAGGGCGGGATCATGATGTATCCCATCCTGTTCTGTTCCATTCTCATGATCGGCATCGCCATCGAACGTTTTTACACTCTACGTCGAAAAAAGATTATCAATCCTGATTTCCTCGAAAAGGTGCGGTCGCATTGGAACTGGAAGGACATCCATCTCGGCCTCCAGCTGTGTAAATCCTACGACAACTCCCTGTCGCGCATATTAAAAGCCGGACTGCTCCGCTTCGGCGGCAAGGTGGACGAAGTCGAACGCGCCATCGAAGGCGCGGGCCAGCACGAGGCGTCGCTCCTCACGTCCAATCTCAGGGTGCTGGGCGCGGTGGCGAACATCACCCCCATGCTCGGCCTGCTCGGTACCGTGTTCGGCATGATCAAAGCGTTCAACGTTATCTCGCAGAGCGGCACCGGCAACCCCGGCCTTGTCGCCAGCGGCATCTCGGAGGCGTTGATCACCACTGCGGCGGGTCTCGTTGTCGGCATTCCCGCGCTGGCGCTGTACCATTATTTCCGGGGGCGGATTGAACGGTTCGTGTTCGAGATGGAGGAAGTCTCCGTTCAGCTGGTGGAGGAATTGAACTTCGAAAGCATGCGCACCCGCAGGGCCGAGAAGAGTAAAGACGCGGCCGCCAAATCTACCGCCCGCCCGTAGGGCAGGAACAACTTCAATTGTCCACAGATAAACACCGATGAAAACAGAGAAGATTTCAGATGATTTCAGCATGACTAACCTTATGTCCCTTAAGTGTCTATGGTTAAGGATTGGTTCTCCCTTATTATTGGCTTTATCGGTGTCCATCTGTGTTCATCTGTGGTTAATAAAGGGTTGGATTTAAGGTATGCATTTCAGACGTGAGCAGGAAGAAAACTATTCGCTGGAGCTGACGCCGCTGATCGACGTCGTGTTCCTGCTCCTCATCTTCTTCATGGTGTCCACCGCGTTCGTCGATTTCCCCCGGCGGATGGATATCAACCTGCCCACCTCGAAAGCCGCCAGCGACAACGAAGTTGTCAAGAACCTCGAAATTGAAATGACCAAGGAGGGGAAGATTTTCGTTAAGGGCCGCCGTACCACCCTGGGACGGCTGGAGCGCAGTCTCGCCCAACTTAAGAAGCCGCAGGACGTCAAAACCATCATCCGCGCCGACAAAGACATCGCCTACGGCGACGTCGTCAAAGTCATGGGCCTCCTCCAGGCCCACAAAGTCACCGACATCTCCGTTGCTGTGAAGTAACCTTTCTCCCCGTTCGTTCAAAGTGGAAGGGAGATATCTCATCAAGGTGAAGATTGTGTATCGATTCGTTTAAGGTTATGATCACGTCACTTTCAAGGGGCGCATAAGGTGAATTCAGGAAAATTTAAACGTTTGATTCAGATCGACTGGGACGCAATTGCGGGGATCATTGCGGCCCTTATTGCCATCGTGATGCACTACCTGCACGCACTGGAAGTGGACGTGCTTCTGATGATCACCCTGGTCCTGCTGGCGCTTCTGTTTATCCGCGACCTCAGAAGCGAAAGCCGGGTGGAGAAGGCGGGCGAAACCCTGCAACGCATCGAAAACTGCATCCGCGAAATTCAGCGCACCCTCAATCCTGCCGATGCCCTGCTGATCGGCCCGGCTAATCTGCGGTCGGAAACCGAGCAATTTGTGCGGCGGGCACAGGGGGAAATGGTCTGGTTCCATGTCTGCCCGCTGATGTTCAAGACGCAACTGTTATTCGACGCCCTGCTCAAACCTGCGATTGAAAACAAGCAGGTCACTGCCATCCGGTTTACCCTGGATGTGGGCCAGAAAGCCCTTTGGGAGGCGGAAGTGATGCCGAAAATCCAGAAATGCGCAAGCGCCTACAAGGTACAGGATCCCTCCTGGGTCACCATCTCCGATCACGTTTCCTTTATTCTGTCCGATACCGATAAGCCCAAGGAAAGAGAATGCCTGCTCAGTTTCTGGGGCGAACCGTTCATGTCGCAGAACGTTGGGCAGTCCGTTCCGCGCTACGTCTTTCATATCCAGCCGCACTCCGAACTGGTGGCGCGCTTCGTCGAAATCGAACGCGCCTGCCGTCTGGGCAACACCCAGTTCCAGTAATCGTTAGTCAGGCCATCTCTTTGAAAGCAGTTTTCACGGGATTTTTTCCAAGAAGATGGATCAGGGGAAAATCTCATCCAATTTCAAATTCCCTTTGACCAGTTGTTCTTTGGCGGGTTTGGAGAGGTTTTTGACGGCGGTTTCGGCTTTGAGGGCCTGGGACTGATTTCCTATTTGCTGCTGGAACACGAGGGTCAGCGGGCCGCGGGCGCGCAGGTATTTCGATCCTTTCTTTCCTCCCTCGACATGTTCGGCGAAGCGGCGTTCGACGTCGGTCGCAATCCCGGTATACAGACTGCCCCCCCTGACGCGAATTATGTAAAGATGCCATTGGGCCATGCGTTGAACTCCTTAAATAAATTGTGTATCCCCCTGTCCCCTTGAGCTTGTCGAAGGGCGGCAGGGTGAAAAAAGGCTTTGGGCCTTTCCCGGCTCCCTTCGGAGAGAGAGCTCTGCATAACACCCGGCTTCCAATATTCCTCCCCTTGCTGAGGGGAGGATACAGGTGGGGTGCGGGTTTCGTAACAAGGCAAAAACCTTAAATGTAAGGAAAGAGGTACCACAACCTCCCCTGCATCCCCTCCTTCGTAAGGAGGGGAATTTGTGTTGTCTCCTGTTTTTTATACTAAGGTCTCCTTCCCTTAATAAGGGGAGGAGAATAATGCGCATCCTTCGCCAAGGCTCCTCAGAATGACAAATAATATTAATTGTCATCCTGAACGAAGTGAAGGATCTATGTTTACTTTGAAAACTATTTGCCGAGTGACTGGTGCAGGTTTGAATTGCGGCTGAGGATCCATTGGTTGAGGCGGATCACTTCCTCCGGTTTCAGGAATTGTAACACGTCTTGCGGGGTGGGGTGGTCTTCGTCGTTGATCATGGTGCAGTAGTTGCGCTCGACGAAGGCCGCGACGTGCTGTTTGTATTGCGGAAAGTTCGGGTACAGTTCGCAAAAGATTTCCGCCTGGTAGTCCCGGCGGGTGTTGGTGGGATCGTAGCGCCGCAGTTTCGGCGTCACCTTCGTCCCGAATTCCGCTTTGATCAATTCGCCCATAACACAAAACTCCGGAATACGAAGCATGGAACAGGGAATATCCTAATGGCCTGGTCAATATCAAGTCACCCTTTCCTTCGACAAGCTCAGGACAAGCTATCAGCTCAGGATGACATTTAAGGAGGAATCCCCCCAGCCCCCTTTACAAGGGGGAGCCTTTAAATTTTATTTTAGCAGTGCCGGGGGGCAGGACAAGGAAATAGTGGGGTGGTCGACGCATCAGGCGGGCAGGGGCGGGCGCGCGGAATCCCCCAAACCCTCAATAAATAGAGGCTACTCGGCCCGGGCGCAAAACACATTCTGCCGGAATTCCGACTCTTTCGCGTTGAGCTCGGCGAAGCGCCGGTGCTAATTTTCTCCCCCTTCTCCGAAGTGGGCAGGGGGCTTCTTCCTTCAGCTTTCGTAGTGATTCGATTTGTCGGGCGGTTTTAAAAATCTAAACATAGATTCTTCGTCGCCTGCGGCTCCTCAGAATGACAAATTAACGTGGATTGTCATTCTGAACGGAACAAAGTGGAGTGAAGAATCTGTGTTTTAAGGTCCTGTCCCATAAATGGGGCAGCTACAAAGCCAATGTTACGAGATATGTGAAGTTCTCTTTTCAAGGGAAATAATTACCCCTTCTTCTGAACCTTGGCCCAGGTGTCGCGCAGGGGGGTGGTGCGGTTGAAGATGGGGGCGCCGGGTTGGCTGTCCTTCACGTCGGCGATGAAATAGCCCATCCTTAAAAACTGGAACCGGTCGCCGGCTTTTGCATCTTTGAGACTGGGCTCCAGCTTGCAGTCGGCCAGCACTTCCAGAGAATTGGGATTGAGACTGCCGGGTATCTCGATCTTGTCCGGCTCGATCTCGGAAAACAGGTTGTCGTACAGGCGCACCTGGGTCTCGTATGCGTGGGGCGCAGAGACCCAGTGGAGCGTGCCCTTCACTTTCATTCCCGCGTTGGCCTGACCGCTTTTGGTTTCCGGGATGTAAACACAGCGCAGTTCGGTGATTTCTCCCGCATCGTTCTTGACCACTTCCTCGCATTTGATGATGTACGCGTGCTTCAGGCGTACCTCTTTGCCGGGCGCGAGGCGGAAGAACTTCTTCGGCGGGTCTTCCATGAAATCTTCTTGCTCGATATAGAGCTCTCGTGAAAAAGGTATTTGTCTTGAACCAGCCTCAGGCTGCTCGGGATTGTTCTCCGCTTCCAACTGCTCGACCTGATCTTCCGGGTAATTGGTGAGCACGATCTTGAGCGGTTTCAGCACCGCCATCACGCGCGGGGCGGTTTTGTTGAGTTCCTCACGCAGGCAGAATTCGAGCAGGGCGAGGTCGACTGTGCTGTTGGCCCTGGCGACGCCGATGCGGTCGCAGAAGTCGCGGATCGCCGCCGCCGTGAACCCGCGCCGGCGGAAGCCGGAGATGGTCGGCATGCGGGGATCGTCCCAGCCGTTGACGATTTTCTCCGTCACCAGCTGGAGCAGTTTGCGTTTGCTGAGCACGGTATACGTGATGTTAAGGCGTGCGAACTCGTACTGTCGCGGATGGTACACGCCCAGGGTGTCGAGGCACCAGTCGTAGAGCGGGCGGTGGTCCTCGAACTCCAGCGTACAGATGGAGTGGGTGATGCCTTCGATGCTGTCCGATTGCCCGTGCGCCCAGTCGTACATCGGGTAGATGCACCATTCGCCGCCGGTGCGGTGGTGCTCGGCGTGAAGGATGCGGTACAGCACCGGATCGCGAAAATTGAGGTTGGGAGAGGCCATGTCGATTTTGGCGCGCAGGACTTTCGCGCCGTCGGGGAACTCCCCTTTCTTCATGCGCGCGAACAGGTCGAGATTTTCCTCGACGGGGCGGTCTCGGTGCGGGCTGTTTTTGCCCGGTTCCGAAAGCGTGCCGCGGTACTCGCGAATTTCATCGGCGCTGAGGTCCTCGACGTACGCCTTGCCGTCCTTGATAAGCTTAATCGCCCACTCGTAAAGCTGTCCGAAATAATCCGACGCGTAAAATTCGCGGTCTGCCCAGTCGAATCCCAGCCACTTCACGTCTTCCCTGATGCTGTGGACAAACTCTTCTTCTTCCTTGACCGGGTTGGTATCATCGAAGCGCAGGTTGCATTTACCGCCGAACTGCTCGGCGAGGCCGAAGTTGAGGCAGATCGATTTGGCGTGGCCGATGTGCAGGTAGCCGTTGGGTTCCGGCGGGAAGCGCGTGTGAACGCGGCCGTCGTTTTTACCGGCGGCGATATCTTCCTCAATGATTTTATGGATGAAGTTGGTCGGCGCGACGTGTTCTTCGTCTTCAGATTTGGATTTCGGATCGTTCATTGTTTCTCAGTAGTCTGTTTAAGGGGTCGCCCTTCGTCAGGTTCAGGGTGGCACCCTATTCCTTCGCAAGGGAATACGAAAGTCGTATTGTAGCAGATCGTTCAAGGGTTGGGGATCACGATTGTGACTCAAAATCTTCGGGACGGAGGAAGTATTGCTTGTAGTAACCTTCCAGATTTTGTCTGAGCTGGATTGCTGTACCGTGTTCGGTGCCGAACAGTTTCGAGTAAATCGCTTCCGCCTTGCGCGTGTGGTGGATGGCCAGCCAGTCATCTTTCCGGTAATGGCAAATAGTACCCCAACTCCTCATCATAAATCGGTTGGGATAAAGCAATACGAGTCGAGCCAGGGCAGGGCAGGTTAGATCATTTCCGAGATATCTTTGACCTTCACCGTGTCGGCGAGGTTTTTGGCTTTGAGGGCGTCTTCCAGCATGAGCACGCAGTAGGGGCAGGAGACAGCGATGGTGTCGGGTTTTGCCTGCATGAGTTCGTCGCTG
>JAOUPX010000210.1 GCA_029879645.1 Nitrospinota bacterium | reverse complement strand
CCAATATCAGGTTCCAGACTTCCTACCTCCGCGACAAGCTGGGGCGCATCACGCAGAAGACCGAAACGGTGCTGGGGAACTCCAACACCTTCGATTACCTCTACTACGATTCCGGATATCTGAAAGAGGTGAAGAAGGACGGACTCGTCACCGCCACCTACACCTACGACCTCAACGGCAACCGGGAGAACAACGGCGCCCTGTATGACGATCAGGATAGATTAACATCCACCGCTACCGCTACGTACACCTACACCGATAATGGTGAGTTGCTGACCAAAACGGAAGGCGCTCAAGTTACGTCATATACGTATGATGTGATTGGAAATTTATTGTCGGTCACTTTGCCTTCCGGTACACTTATTGAGTACGTCATCGATGCCAGCAACCGCCGCGTCGGCAAAAAAGTTGACGGTGTTCTGGAGCGGAAGTGGCTGTATAAGGATGGCCTCAACCCGATCTATGAGGAGGCGTGGGACAGCGTCAATTCAACGTGGGTGCAGACGCGGTTCGTGTATGCCAGCCGCGCCAACGTGCCCGACTACCTGATCCGCGATGGCGTGACGTACCGGATTATTTCGGACCATCTGGGATCGCCGCGATTGATCATTGATACGGGTTCCGGCAATGTGGCGCAAGCCCTGGAGTACGATGAGTGGGGCAATATACTTTCGGATACTTATGTGGGCGCCGTCCCCCTGCTCCCATTTCGTTTGGCCGGAGGCTTGTACGATGCGGATACCAAACTCATCCGCTTCGGCGCACGCGATTATGATCCTGAAACGGGAAGATGGACCGCCAAGGACCCCATCCGATTTGATGGGGATGGTCCGAATCTTTTTGGTTACGCGCTGAATGATCCAATAACCCTTTTTGACCTCACTGGTTTTGGAGGGGTTTATGGACGTGCAGGTATAAAAGGCACTTACTTGGCACCTGGTGGGTCTTTTGATGGAACCGCAATTTTGGGATCAGAAAATGGGGATTTTCGAGGCGTAACAGAGGCAAATGCGAATCTTCATGCAGGTTTGGGTATAGCCTTTGGGAGATTTTTTGAATTTGGCTTTTTTGTGGACGATGTAAGCGATTTTCAGCAATCAGAGAGCTTGTCTATTGATACTCCATTATTTGGCATATCAATTTATTTAAAAGATGATCGTTTTCAAGGTTTTGGATTTGCAGGCCCATCGCTTGGCATTGCTGCTACTGGATCACATCCGGATTTAAAATTTTTCGAGTTTACAATTCTTGATGTGAATTTTTCAAAACTAAAAATTAATAAAGCTTTTTGTTTAAAACGTGGTTCTCGAAGATCCGTATTTGATAGATCAAAATAACATTTTGCAAGGAAATGATTATCAAGCATGAAAAACCTTATAAGAATTAAAGTAATGCTAAATCAAATTTGGCGATTAATTTTTTGCCCTTTTGAAGTCAAGATACTAATAAATGGTTCAGTGGAACAGAAATTCAGTATAGTTAGGACATTAATCAAAGAACAGGGATTTCAAAAATATCAAGATACGGAAACAAACATTAATTTTAAATGCAAATCGAGAGATCTTATTGGTTGGCCTTATATAACAACTATGTATTGTACTTTTTTGAAAACTTCGAATGAAAGTATGAAGTTAATTATTACATACAAGGGATTTAAACAAATTACCTTAATAATTTTTGCCATTCCCTCTCTGCAGTTATTAATTGGGGCCATCATAGCAGATAAACCCATTGATAAATTTCTATTATTACTTTCAATTCCAATTATACTTGCTATTGGAAGCCGGGTTGTATTCTTGGCTATTCTGCCGCAGGCGATAAAGTTAAGGACATTTTTTAAGGATAAATTGTTTAATTATTCAGTTTAAAAAAGAGTCACCCATTAGGAGGCATCTCAGAACCAAGGAAAATGGAGAAAAGGTTAAAAGGAGAAAGGATCAGGAAAATAAAAACACAGATTCTTCTCTCCACAAAGTAGAATTTATCCTGAGCTTGCCGAAGGGCTTAGAATGACATCATCGGTGTTGATCTGTGTTCATCGGTGGTCAACCCTCCCTCATCATCCTGTTAATCCTGTCTAAAATCTTTTAAACCACTCGCCCAAAATGACCCCCTCTGCGTTATAATAAAAAATAGCTCCGGAGCTTCTCCGGCGGAAGTGGTTTTATAAAGACAGCCTCAACCCGATCTATGAGGAAGCATGGGACGCCACCTCATCCACCTGGGTGCAGACGCGGTTCGTGTATGCCAGCCGCGCCAACGTGCCCGACTACCTGATCCGCGATGGCGTGA
>JAOUPX010000115.1 GCA_029879645.1 Nitrospinota bacterium | reverse complement strand
ACCACACGGAACATCGGATGGGGTTGAACCCGTTTGACTGCGCGCAGTTTGTCATAACGTTCCGGATCGCGGACTTCGAGTTTGCGCAACAGGTGATTGGTTTCAAATTGAATTTGCCCGCGTGTGACCGTGAGGTTAAAACCCGCTCGGGATTTGTTTTTGATTTTTTTTCTGTCAAATTGATATCCCCGAAGATCGGCTTCATCACATACGGATTCAAGATAGAGAGCCATGGCCTTTCCGGGGTGGGCGTATTCGCGAAACCGGATCAGTTGCGGGTGGCGAGTGTAGCCCCGGGTTTCGCCTGCCAATACTTTTTGAGCCAGGAGAGCCTCGCGCCAAAGGGCAACCAGGCCCCTGGCATCAAGATATTTTGGATGAAGGGACCATAACCGCATGATTAAGGGTCGCCCATGAAATCACTCAGGTTTCCAGGCCCAGAGCATGTCGACAGGCCGCCGCTGGGTTAGGAATCCGTGGTGCTTGAAAAATTGTTCCAGCGAATCCATATCGTGCCTCGGTTCCGTTCCCTTGTGAACCTCCATGGCGATTTGATCGATGCGCGACAAAATATCCTCCGGGCAGTTGTAGAAAATATCGTACTCCGCCCCTTCGCAATCCATTTTCAAAAAATCGCACCGCTCCAGTCCGTACTTTTCAAAGATATCCTTCAGGGTGACGCAGGTGACTTTGATTTCTTCACCTTCCTGCTTGCGCGTCATCGAGGCGCTGGTGGTGAAGGAATCGCTGGGATCGAAAGTCAGGGTGATCTCCCCCGCCTTTCCGGCCACAGCGTTTTGATGGGGGTGGATATCGTGTTGAGGATTCAGTTCCCGATTTTTTTCGAGTTGCCGGAAGTTTACCGGAATCGGTTCATAGCTTAAAATTTTCGGCTGGTCGAAACGGGAAGCGGCGAACATGGAAAAAAAACCAGCATTGGCGCCGATATCGATGACCGATCCGCCTTTTGGAATTGGTCTCTGCAGGCAATCCATGTAACACTCATCCATGAACACTTCCTTGAATGTCTGCAAAAGGCGCCTGGGAACCTCGACAGTAACCCCCGATCGGGTTATGAAATGGATTGGATCAGGCCGGGTAAGCCCGAATTTGATGCCCAGGTACAGGCTCCAGTTGGATATATTCCGCATTAGATTCAGATAGCGCGTCACAGCCCCTCCATTTTGAAATGTTTCATCGGATCTCTGGAACCCGGCTTTCTCCGGTTGCGGAGAATGGAAAACTATTATATAAGCTTTCCCAGTTTATAAAAGGGATTCCATGACTATTTTTTCCGAATAGGGTTGAGTTTTAGTTCAAAATTGGTGATGCTAAAGTTATAGAACTAGCCCCTGCAACTTCAAATATTTCTAAAAAATTAATGGTTTGAATGACCTTTTTAAAAAATCGGATTAAAAGGTTTGAGGCTTTGCTGTATTTTTTTGGAGCTTTCATTGGAATCCTCTTCAGCGTATTTTTTCCCGTGCAGATCTACGCCGCAAACCCACCTGGGGTTCCGACCGACCTGACCCGCCTGACTCTTGAAGAGTTGATGGAAATTCAGGTGACTTCCGTCTCAAAAAGTGAAGAAGATTTTTCCAAAGCCGCCTCCGCCATCTTTGTAATTACCCAGGAAGATTTGCGCCGCTCCGGCGCGAACACCATTCCCGAAGCCTTGCGCATGGTACCCGGCGTTCAGGTATCGCAGATTGATTCCAGCACCTGGGCGATCACTGCACGGGGATTCAATTCCCGGTTTGCCAATAAACTTTTGGTGCTGATCGACGGTCGATCGGTCTATACCCATGTGTTCGCCGGGGTATTCTGGGACAAACAGGATCTGGTGATGGAAGATGTTGAGCGCATCGAAGTGATTCGCGGTCCGGGCGGCGCCTTATGGGGCGCCAACGCGGTGAACGGCGTTATCAACATCATCACCAAAAATGCGCACAAAACCACCGGCGGACAAGTCAGCGCCGGCGGTGGCAATCTGGACCGCTTCATCGGTTCGATTCGATACGGAGAAAAAATCGGGGACAACGCGTCGGTTCGTGTCTGGGGAAAATATTACAACCGCGATAACCTGGACGACTTGCAGGGAAACCCCGCGCCGGATGAATTTGAGGCGGAACGCGGGGGCATGCGCCTCGACTGGGACGCATCGGAATCCAACTCGTTCACTTTTCAGGGTGATGTGATGCACGGCGAGTACGCCGGCAAAACGTCCGATGCCGTCAACTCACTTTCATTTGCACCCACCACGACCGATATCGTCCGCGACTCGCAGGTTCGTGCGGCCAACTTCATCACCCGTTGGAAGCACCGGTTCTCCGATACCTCGGATATGGCTTTGCAGTTCTATTACGACCATGACAACCGGGAAAGCCGGGTCATGCAAGAATTAACCGTCGACACCTATGACATCGATTTCCAGCACCGGTTCCAGTTGGGCGACCGGAATGAAATTTTATGGGGGTTGGGTCACCGTTATATTCACGATTCCTTCGAGAACAGCATTGGCATCAGTTATTTTCCGGACAGTAATCTCAACTATATTTCCAATGCGTTTATTCAGGACAAGATTGCGCTGATCCAGGATGAGCTGTATCTCACCCTGGGTTCCAAATTCTCCGTCAACAACTTTACCGGATTTGAATTCCAACCCAATGCGCGGCTGGCATGGACCCCCAACGACAAGCACACCGTGTGGGCGGCGGTATCGCGCGCGGTCCGCACCCCGTCGCGCTCTGGAGATTCCGGCCGTTTCAATGCCGCAACGACAACCCTTCCGGGACCGACGCCGGCGGTGGTAGTCATTCAGGGCCAGAAAGATTTTGAATCGGAAAACCTGCTGGCGTATGAATTGGGTTACCGGTTCCGCCCTCAGGAAAAATTGTTTATTGATGTGGCGGCGTTCGCGAATATATACAGGGATGGTCACAGCTTTGAAGTAGAAGCGCCGTTTGTCAATCCTTCCGGATTCGTGGAAGTGCCGGTGGTTTCCCGCAACCGCCTGGAGGGTGAAACCTACGGAGTGGAACTGGCGGCCACCTGGGACGCGACGGACTGGTGGCGGTTGAACGGGGCGTTCACCTGGTTCCAGATGGATTTGCGGAAGGACCCGATCAGCACCGACCAGAACGTCACCGGTTTTGAAGGCAATGATCCTGAGTATCAGTGGAACCTGCGTTCGCATATGGATCTTCCTTCAAACTGGGAATTCGATCAAACACTGTACTATGTGGACGCGCTCAAAAGCCAGCAGGTGAAACGTTATTTCCGTCTTGACCTGAGGGTGGGGTGGCGTCCCGCCAAAAATATTGAAGTCAGTATCGTGGGACAAAACCTGTTGGACAGCCAGCATCAGGAATGGGGGGTTGATCGCATTCAAACCAATGACCGTAACCTGGTGGAGCGCTCGGTATTTGGAAAACTGGTTTTGACATTTTAAGCAAACAGAGGGGAAGTTCATTAGAGATGAAAATCAAACACACAAATATTCAATGGTTTCTGGGAGGGAGCCTTGGGGTTTTGGCCTTGTTGTTTTGTGGTGTATGTACGGCGGTTGGAGAGCCGATTCGCATGGCAGGAAAACTGCCCGAAGACCTGACCAGGCTGTCGCTGGAACAATTGATGGATATCGAAGTGACTTCTGTGTCCAAAAAGCCTGAGAAAGCCACGGAGGCTTCGGCGGCGGTGTTTGTCATTACCCAGGAAGATATCCGCCGCTCCGGAGCCACTCATATACCGGAAGTCCTGCGTATGGTGCCCGGCGTGGAAGTGGCTCGGGTCGACAGCAACAAATGGGCGGTCAGTATTCGCGGGTTCAACAGTTTGTTCGCCCGCAAATTGCTGGTGATGATCGATGGCCGCAGTGTCTACACCGGATTGTTCTCGGGAACGTTTTGGGATACGCAGGATACCGCGCTGGAGGATGTGGAGCGGATTGAAGTCATCCGAGGTCCGGGCGCCACCGTGTGGGGCGTCAACGCCGTCAATGGTGTCATTAATATTATCACCAAAAATGCCGGCAATACTCAGGGGGGAATGATATCCGCCGGCGGCGGCAATGTGGAGCAGGGATTCACCACCATGCGCTACGGCGCGAACATGGGGGACAACGCCCATTACCGGGTTTATGGCAAATGGTTCAACCGCGATTCTTTCGAGGATCCCAACGGAGTGGACAGCAACGACGACTGGGCCGCCGTGCGTGGAGGATTCCGCATGGATTGGGATGTTTCGGAGAATAACACCGTCACCTTTCAGGGAGATGTTTATGACGGTGAATCCAAAGGCCGTCGTTTCGGTCCCGTGGCGCCGGGAGTCATGGCTGAAATCCTGGATGAAGAAGACGTTAACGGGGGCAACTTTTTAGCCCGGTGGACGCGAAAGTATTCCGATCAGTCGGAAGTCAAGGTGCAGACTTATTTCACCAATGAAAGCCGGGAAGGTTCGCTGTTCAGTCAGGAAATCAATATATTCGATTTGGATGTACAACACCGGTTACCCATCGGCGAGGCGCATGATGTGGTTTGGGGTATCGACGGTCGGGTGATGTGGGACGAACTTGAAAGCACCTTCCTGTTATCGTTCAACCCGGAGCAGGACACCAATTATTTTGTGAACGGCTTTATTCAGGATCAGATCACCCTGATTCCCAACCGTCTCAAATTCACCCTGGGGACCAAGCTGGGGTACAACTCATTTTCAGGGTGGGAGGTGCAACCGAGCGGCCGTTTGCTGTGGACGCCGGACGATAAACAAACCGTATGGGCTTCTGCCTCGCGCGCGGTACGTACCCCGTCACGTCTGGAAGACAGTTACACCCTCAGGTTTTTATCGGTTCCTTTTAATACCATTCAAGCAGTCGGTAATACTGAATTGAAAGCCGAGAATCTCCTGGCCTACGAAATGGGTTACCGGGTAAAGGCCACCAAGAATTTCTTCCTGGATATCACCACATTTTTTAATGTCTATAACGATCTGTTGACCAGTGAGCCGGTTGCGTCCCCGCCGTTTGTTACCACCACCCAGGCGAGCAATTTAATGAAAGGCGAGTCATGGGGGGTCGAGGTGGCATCGACCTGGGACGTATTCGATTTCTGGCGCGTCAAGGCGGCGTTTACCTGGTTCGAGTTGGATTTGTTTCTCGATCCGGCCAGCCAGAGTCCCCGGTCCACCTTGGCTAACGGCAATAGCCCACAGTTCCAGGTAAATGTCCGGTCGTATCTGGATTTGCCGGGCGGCTGGGAACTGGATACGGCACTCAATTATGTCGATGAATTGCCGGATTTGGGCGTGGAGGATTATGTCCGCCTGGACGTGCGGCTGGGGTGGCATGTGTCGGAGCAGGTGGAGCTTAGTGTAGTGGGTCAGAATTTACTGGAACCGAATCATCAGGAGTTCGACGCCTTTGCCGGTGGTATTAACACGGCGCTGGTACCGCGCAGTGTATATGGAAAAGTCACTTTACGTTTTTAATGGAAAATATTTTTATTTAGGCATGTTTTGAAATATAAACTTTTACGACATTGGATGGTAGCTTTCGGGATCCTCTGGGGCTGGTGCGCGCCGCTGGCGGGTCCGGCCCTGGCCCAGGAGAAAACCGCATATGCCGCTTCCGTGGAATACGAGGTTAAGGCGGCATTTATCCATAATTTTGCCAGGTTCATCAATTGGCCCGAAGACTCCTTTGAAAGCGGGAGTTCGCCCGTCCGGGTTGGCATTCTCGGCACCGGTCCCATTGACGAGGCACTCCTGGAGTTGAATGGAAAAGAAGTCCATAACCGGACCCTGGAGGTTACAAAGGTCAGAAACCTCCAAAATACCGACGGCTACCACATTATATTTGTGAATCCATCCGAAAAAAACCGGGTCCGCTCGATTCTCCGTACCCTGAAGGACGCCGGTATTTTGACCGTCGGCGATATGCCGGAGTTTGCGGAACGGTGCGGGATCATCAATTTTTATCTGGAAAGGGGCCGGGTCCGTTTCGAAATCAACGTTTCCGCCGCCAACCGGCAAAATGTAAAAATCAGTTCCAAACTGCTCAAGCTGGCCCGGATTGTAGACACCCCCTGCGATTGATCCCTCAGCCCTAACTCCCCATAATTTAAAGAATCCCGCCATTTATCAAAATCATCTAAAAAAAAGGGGGAGAGAGTGTTTGACTTATCCCTGCGGCCGGGAGTAGGCTGGTATAATAAACACTTGTTTTACTTCGGTTTCGCGAGAGCCACACAGGAAGTCCCGAAGCCGGGAAGGAGAGATCATGGTACAGGCGGGTAAAACTTATAACGATCCCAAACGGGTGGGTGAGATGTTAGGCGCTCTGGAGGCGGCGCGTCTGTTTATTCTGGACGCTCTGCAAACCTTCCGCTTTGTTTTTGAAAAAGGACTGGTCGCCGCTTACCAGACCACGAAAGAGGAACTGAAGTATCTGTTCCAGCGATTTACCGCATTGGATTTTGTTTTCGGTAACCTCAGTCTGCTGGGACTGTTGTTGAGCTTTTTGGTAGTTCTTTCAGGTTTCGGTATTGTCGGATATCAGGTCGTGATCTGGTTGCAGGACGGCGTATGGAACGCCCTGCCACTGATGCTGGTGTTTAACTTTATTTTCGAGGGCACCGCACTGGGAGCCTGGATGCAGAATCCGGAATCCTGGCTGGGCTTGCACCAACTGCTGGAATGGATGCTTGTGAACGTTCCCATTTCGCTGGTTTTGATCGTTGACGGATTGATTTTGTCTGCAGGAACGGTGGCTGTGATTGCGTTTGCGGTAATGGTACGCCGGTTCCAGTTCAAGCATCGCGAGCAGGGTTAACGGACTGCCGGAGAGGAATTTGACAGGCCCCCGTTGAAGGAAACAGTAAGGATTCTCCCTTTCGGTTGATATTTGCCGACGCTTACCGAAATGTGGGAAGCCAGGAGGGGGTTGTTTGTATATTGAATACCTGAGTCAAAGCCGAAAAACATTGCGGGTCATGTTTTCCGGCCCTGGTTTTTTTCTGCAATTCCTGAATAGCGTTTTGATAACTCAACCCCTCCTTGCCTTTTCTGCGACTGGTCAATTGATCGTAATCGTTGGCCAGACTTAAAATCCTTGCACCCACCGGAATGGCGTCTCCTTTTAATCCCTGCGGGTATCCCGAACCGTCAAAACGTTCGTGGTGACTCCGGACATATTTAAGGAGAATTTCGGAATCGTATCCCAACTGTTTGATCATCCGCGTGCTTTCCATCGGGTGCTGATGAACCAGTTTCTGCTCATGCTTGGACAAGGGCCGGTTAACTCCCCTTATTTCATGGGGGATGATCATTTTGCCCAGATCGTGCAAATACCCGGCTTTCAAAAGCTCTTCTTTTTCCCTGAACGATAAACCCATTTTATCCGCTATCGCGTAAGAAAGAATGGCGACGACTTTGCTGTGCCCCAGGGTGCCCTCAATCGCCTCGGAGGCATGAATCAGCTCCACCGGAAATTTAATGTGAGAGGCCTGGGCTCCATATTGGTCATACACGTACCTGGGGATTTTGTTGCGATCCATCAGAGGATCCTTGACTCCGGTCACCCGGTAAATCGCCACCCGTTCCTTTTTACCGCGAATGGCGACCTTTTCATATTCATCCCGGTTCTGGACCGCTTCCTGATACCCTTCGCGGGCTGGCACATGGTTGGGGTCCAGTTTTAATATCTTTTGATAGACTTCCATGGCGGCGCTGGCGGCCCGCTTTTTGAAAAACGCCTGGCCCAGGGCATAAAGCATTTCCAAATCGTTGGGGTTCTGATTCAGTAGACTTTCCAGCGACCGAATTTCCGCTTCGACAATTTTATCAGCTTCCCGCTTGCCATAAACCGAACGCACCCGGCTGGTATTAAAATACTGCTGCACGATCATATAGGTGTTATGGTCGATGTAGACCTGCCCGGGTTCGCATAATTCCTCAAGGCGCGCGGCCAGGTTGGCGGTGTCTCCGATACAGGAATAACTTTTTCGTTTCGAGCCCAGCAAACCCACCACGGAAAGGCCGGTGGCAATACCCACCCGCATCTTCCACTTGGATTCAATTTGAATCATCCGCTCCTGCATGGCCAGTCCCGCCAGCACCGCCAGCATGGGATGGTTTTTATATTTAACCGGTGCGCCAAACTCCACCATGATGCCGTCGCCGATGTACTTGTCGATGTGACCATAAAACTGGGTAATGCAGTTTTCCATTTCTTCAAGGTAGGAATTCAGTTCGTTAATGACGATCTCAGGCGGATTCTGGTCGGAATACAGGGTGAAATCCTTGAGATCGGAAAACAAGACCGATATCTGTCTCTTTTCATTTTGCAGTTTGCCTTCGATCATCAACCGCGCCACCTTGGAATCCATCACCGAGAACAGTGTTTCCTCCACCCGGTTCTTCAGGGATTCGACCGTACCCTGTGAACGCTCCAGTTCCCGTGTTCTCTCGGAAACTTTCGATTCCAATTCGCTGCTGTAATCACTCAGGCGGTTATGGGCGATATCCAGCAATTCCTTTTCCTGCGCAAGTTCTTCCCGCAGTTTGTCGGTAAAGCGGAGTTTTTCCTTCAACCCGCCGATAATCCATCCGGACAGAATCAGAAACCCGGCCCACACCGTCAGGTTGAAATACAGGTGGAACGGTTCTTCCTGGGCATAGTAGTGGTCCAGGTCGGCCAGCACAAAGATGCAGACCATCAGCACGGTAAAAAAAGCGCCCAGAACCGCAGTGCGCCGGCCCAGGTAATAACCCGCGAGCATGATGGGGAGATAGTAGAAATTAAGAAATGCGATCCGCGAATAGACAAAAAAATTGATCAGAATAACGCTGACCAATATGGTGAAAATAAAGTGGCTTTCGAAATGGTTGAAGACGTATCGCTTGAGCTTTTCCATATACTTTTCTCCTCCTGTCTCACCGTTCCCGGCCAGAATCCTTGACGAATTACTGGGCAGGTTTTTATGACCGGGCCATACGAACCCCCTGAACGGGGTTAAATGTACATGTGCGATAAATCTATTGTATGCCTAGAAGGCGGAATGAATCAATCGGGGAA
>JAOUPX010000037.1 GCA_029879645.1 Nitrospinota bacterium | reverse complement strand
CCTCCACTTCGCTCTTCAATCCTGAAAATCTCGGGAGTCCGCCGTTGCTCATGCGCACGAAACTGAACATGCTTTCCTGGGTGGTGGGTTCTGGCTCCTCGTCGCGCGCCAGGACGGGAAGGATGAGGGTTGTTTTGCCGCGTCCCAGGAAGTGGCTCGGGTTCAGCGTGGTATTCATGTAAAGTACGAATCCGATTTTCGACATCGCCTCCTCGGCAAACCGTGAATCCGGATTAGATCCATACAGGTTGCCCCCCAGGTTCCAGGCGAAATCGAACCCGCCGTCATGCGCGGTCTCCATGCACGCCAGTGTATCCATTCCTATTTCAGTGGGAAGATGTATGCCATAGGCGGATTCCAGGTTGTCCATGAACTCCTGCTTCAACTGCGGGGTGAAACCGATGGTTCCGATTCCCTGCACGTTACTGTGCCCGCGCAGGGGAAGTAATCCCGCATGTTTGCGACCCACCATACCGCGCAGGAGCGCCAGGTTGACGATGGCTTGCACGCCCTCGACTCCGTTGGCGTGGTGAGTGATCCCCATAGCCCAGGCGAACACAACATTTTTTGCTTTGGCATAGTGGCGGGCCAGGTCTTCCATCTGGGATCGCGGAACGCCCGACAACGTTTCCAGCTCATCCCAGGATGCGTTTTCGACGTACTGCCGATATTCATTGAAATCATCGGTATGTTCGTCGATGAATACTCGATCCAGTATGGCTGGTTGACGGTCCGCCATATGAAATAATGCCTTGGCAATTCCGGTGCAGAGCGACAGGTCGCCATTGATATTCGGTTGAACATAAGTGCTGGCAATTTTGGAACCAAAAAAAAGACTCCGGGCATCCGACGGTACGTAAAATTTTTCAAGGCCGGGTTCGCGGGCGGGATTGATGACAACCACCTTGCCGCCTCTCCGGCGGATATCCATCAGGGTGCGCATGAAGCGCGGATGGTTTGACGAAGGGTTGGCCCCCATTAAAAAGATGAGGTCGGTGTGGTCGAGATCTTCCAATTCAATGGTTGCGGTTCCGGTGCCGAGGCTCTGGTTCAACCCGACGCCGGAGGCCTGGTGGCAATAGTAGGAGCAGTTGTTGACGTTATTGGTGCCGAATACCCGTGCAAACAGTTGCAACAGGAATCCCGCTTCATTGGACGACCGCCCGCTGGCGTAAAAGAAAGAACGGTCCGCCTGGGTTTTTTTGAGTGTCTCCGCCACCCGGTTCAGTGCTTCTTCCCAGGAGACAGGGCGATAATGAGAATCTCCGGGTTCGCTTAAAACGGGAGTGGTCAGACGCCCGCTGTATTCCAGCTCCAGTGGTGTGCGGGTTTTCAGATCTTCGATGGAATTCTGCTGAAAAAAGTCAATCGAGATGGCGGGCTGCAGATCAGAGGCCTGGGCCCAAACGGCTTTTTTGCACACCGAGGGGAAATGGCCTTTTTCATCCCGCATTCCTCCCGTTTGTCCCCCCATACCCAGGGCGCAACTCTTGCAACTATTTTTGGAAAGCAGGGCTTTCAACATGGGCCAGGGACCCACCTTGAAGGCTTGCTTGATAGAGAAAAGGATGGAGTCCCATCCGGCTATGTTGCGCGGAATACCCTTCAGCATGGCAGAACGCTTGGTTTGGAAGAAAATTGAAGATCAAGCGATTATACCCCGAATTCTACTATTAAAGATAAGGATATCAATTTGATTTGAGCTCAGGGACCATCAAATTCTGGTAATCCGAATATCGATGGGATTTTTTAAACCATTATTTTAATTTGACTTAAGGGCTAATGAAAAGAGTATTATGCTCAGGGGTGTTTAGGAAAGGGTGTTGAAAATTTTATATTTACCGCTATAATAAAGGTAAATCTATTAATCCTTATTTATATCATCCACTTTAGAATTAAAGGGAATTAGCGAATGGCCACAAAAGATGATTTCAAGGTAAAAAAAGTGCTGTTGGCGGATGATTCTTCCACGGCCCGTCAGATTATTAAGAGAGAATTGATCCAGATGGGGTTTGACGATCAAAATATTCGTGATGCCGCCGATGGAGAGCAGGCGCTGAAGTTTTTGGCCAAAACTGGATTCGATATGATCATCTCTGACTGGCATATGCCTAATATGGATGGACTGGAATTACTTAAAGCGGTTAAGGCAGATAACCGATTCAAAAAAATTCCCTTTTTGATGTTAACCACCGAGGCAGAAAAAAATAAGATTTCACAGGCTTTTGAATCTTCGGCGGATCAGTATATTGGAAAACCATTTACCTCCGAGCCTTTCCGGCAAACCATCAATAAGTTGCTGGTGGGTTCGAACTCCTTTGACGATAAAAAGGTTCTGGTGATTGACGATTCGGCAGTATTAAGAACTATTCTCGCAAAAAACCTTCAGCAGGTTGGATTTGATAAAAATAATATAATAGAATCCAGTGATGGTGAAGACGGGTTGGACAAACTCATGGTCGACAAGTTTGATCTTGTTATCACCGACTGGTATATGCCGAACATGGATGGTTTGGAGTTCGTCAAACTGATCAAGGGAAAAGACCATCTCAAGAAAATCCCACTGTTAATGGTGACTTCTGAAATGGATACTCGCAAGGAGTTGGAAGCCTTTAATGCAGGGATAAGCGCCTATATCATCAAACCATTCACCGCAAACGACCTGGAATCCAAAATCAAAGAATTTTTCTAGGCGCCACCGTTTAAATCCATTACATACTCTAAAATCGAGAAGGAGAGGGAGAGATGACTCAAAAGATTTTCATGGCGGTATTGATTATCAGCGTGGTCGGTTGTACTGCCCTGAAGCAAAGGTTTGGAACGGGAGAAGAAACCCCCGCATTGAAAGCGGCGCGTGCCGAATGTCGTTCGCAGGCGGAAAAGGAAGCCATCGCCAAATACGAGAGTACGGTCAGTCAAAAAGAGCACACCCGTGTTGCCTACGATGCCTGTATGGAAAAAAAAGGCTTCAACAAGTATGGAAAGAAAGTCAGATAGCGGGAGTTCACACCCATTTCCCTTACCCTGTTAGGAAAATTTCGGAGCTTCCCTTTCGGTTTGGATGATTCAGCCGGGGTACGTTTGGCCCCGGCTGGACTGAGCAAAAAACTCGAGCGTTTCCTTCAGCCCTTCTTTCAACGGCCGGGATGGTTTCCAGCCGTGCGTTTTGTGAAATTTTCCGTAATGAATAGAGCTTCGGCGCTGTTCTCCCATGCGAGGAGGATTGTGTTGAGGAGACAGAGCTTTATCCGAAGCTTCAATCAGCAATGCAGTTACGGTATTTACCGAAGTTTCCACTCCGGTCCCTACGTTAAACACTCCCTGGCAGTCCCCTGAAAGGGCTTTTACATTCGCACTCACCACATCAAATACCGATACGAAATCCCGCGTTTGTTCTCCGTCTCCAAAAATAACCGGCGGTTGGCTTTTCAATAACCGTTGACAAAAAATTGCCACCACACCAGCTTCCCCGTGTGGGTCCTGGCGCGGACCATACACGTTGCTGTAGCGCAGGATCGCAGGCTGGATACCGAAATTCTCCCGGAAATAGTTCAGGTACCGTTCTACAGTCAGTTTGGCGATGCCATAAGGGCTGATCGGGTACTCTGGATGTTCTTCATCCGCAGGGAAATAGTTTTGCTCCCCATATATCGCGCCGCCGGTGGAGGCAAATATGAATTTTTTGATGTCATGATCCGCCGCCAGTTGCAGGAGTTTTAAGCTGCCGACAATGTTGATTTGGGCGTCGAATGCCGGATCCGCCACGGATTGAGTTACGGAAATCTGGGCCGCGTGGTGGTTGATGCCTTCAATGGATTCTTTCTGGAAAATAGCCTCCAGGTTGGGATCCATCAGGTCCATTTCATAGAACACCGCTTCGGGATGGACCTGTTCCCGTTTTCCCGTGGACAGATTATCCAGAACGATAACGCGATGGCCCTCCTGAATATATGCCTCGACGATGTGGGAGCCAATAAATCCCGCTCCGCCGGTAACCAGAATGTTCATATTGGACTAGAGGTTGTAGTTAATATTTTCTATAGTATAAGGTAATTGAATTTTTATATAAAACAAACTTTGACCGAATTTCTCCAGATTTAAGGATGATATCCGGTTATTAAATTTGATTTAGGCAAGACACATGGCCGAAACGTATCAATCAAAAAAATTATTTTGTTTCGGTCTAGGATTTTCCGGATCGGCTTTGGCTGGGGAAGCGCGTAGGAAAGGGTGGAACATATCCGGAACTTTCCGCGAATACCCGCCTGCTGATGCGTGGATCAAGGCGGGTATTCAATCCCATGGTTTTAACGGAAAAAGCCGTTCTCCAGAGGTTGAGAATGCTGTACGGGAAGCCAGTCATGTTCTGGTCACGATTCCTCCGCAGAAGGTGGAGGGGGAGGTTGTTCTCAGATATTTTGAAAAAATTATTACAGACAGCCCCTGCCTTCAATGGCTGGGATATCTTTCGACCACCGGAGTCTATGGCAACCGTAACGGGGAATGGGTGGATGAAACATCCGAATTGAAACCGGAATTCGATCATCAACATCGACGCGCTCAGGCGGAAGCGGATTGGCTCAATCTTTATCTGAGCCAGCGGGTTCCCGTCCATATTTTCAGGCTGGGGGGTATTTACGGTCCGGGGCGCAACCTTCTCGATCGGGTCCGTAAGAAAGTCGCCAGACGCATAGACCGGCCCGGTCTGGTGTTCAATAGAATTCATGTAGAAGACGTGATTCAAACCTTGATGGCTTCGATGGAGCGTCCCAATCCGGGAGAGGTTTACAATGTAGTCGACGACCTTCCCTCGGACCCTTCCGAAGCAGTCCGGTTTGCCTGTGAGTTGTTGAAAGCCGAGGTTCCACCGCTTATATCTTTAGAAGATGCCGGCTTGTCCGCAATGGCCCGCGGGTTTTATTTGACCAACAAAAGAGTGCGGAATGAAAAGATCAAACAATCACTTGGAATCAAGTTTCGCTATCCTGATTACAAGGCTGGTTTAATCTCATTGCTGGAAAATGAGCGGAAAATGTGAGGATGGTTCATGGATGAGGGATTGTACCGGTTGATTGCGTTTGCCGGATTTTTGAGTGTCGCGTTGGTTGCCTGGTTGACAGGCAGGCGAGGCGCGGTGAACTGGAAAACCGTTTCGGGAAGTTTTTCGCTGGCGTGGGTTCTGGGCGGTTTGACGTTCTGGTTTCCCTGGTCCCGTCAAGCCTTGAGTTGGCTGAACGATGCGCTGATCGCAGTCCTGAATGTTTACCAGAAAGGAAATATTTTTTTGTTCGGTCCCCTGGCGATTGGACCCGGTCAAAAGCTTCCGGACGGTACCGGTTCGATTGGATTTGTGCTGGCGCTGCAGGTTCTTCCGGCGGTGATCTTTTTTTCAGCCGTAGTGGCGGGCCTGTATCATTTGAAAATTATGCCTGCTATTGTTCGCGGATTTGCCTGGCTGTTTTACCGGGGGATGCGTATCTCAGGTGCCGAGGCCCTTTCGGCCTCCGCCAATATTTTTGTCGGAATTGAATCCAGTTTGACGATCCGTCCTTATCTGGAAGGGCTGACCCGGTCGGAATTGTTGACCGTGATGACCTGTATGATGGCCACAGTGGCCAGTACTGTTATGGCAATATATGTGATCGCGTTACAGGGTGTGTTCCCGGAAATCGCGGGTCATCTGGTCTCCGCCTCCATCATTTCCATTCCCTGCGCCATATTGATCAGTAAGCTGGCAATGCCCGAAGACGGACAACCTGCAACCCTTGGGAGTCTTCCCTCGGATGTTGGGGACAGGGGTTCATCAACTGATGAAAACTGTCCGCCCAATCTCATTGTGGCGTTGATTGAAGGCGGGATGCAGGGGGTCAAGATGGCGGTGGGAATT
The DNA here is from genome assembly GCA_029879645.1 of Nitrospinota bacterium. Lineage (GTDB taxonomy): Bacteria > Nitrospinota > Nitrospinia > Nitrospinales > Nitrospinaceae > SZUA-226. Next base: position 20,676 of record JAOUPX010000037.1, on the reverse strand, counting down.
GCAACGTTGCTGATTGTTTTTCTGGGTCTGGAAGCGGTGGTGGACCTGGCTTTGGGACTCCTGCCTTCGATTTCAGGGACGCCGCTGTCGTTGAATCTGATTTTAGGTTGGGTTGCATGGCCTTTCACCGTGCTGATGGGATTACAACCCGGGGAATGGCAGGCCGCTTCGCAGATATTGGGAGCGCGGTTTGTGGAGACGGAAGTGACCGCCTACTTCAATCTAGCCGCGGTTCAAGGTCAGATGCCACCGGCCTTGACACCGAGATCCCTTATAGTCTTGACGTATGCCCTGTGCGGGTTTGTTCATATTGCCAGTATGGGGATATTCGTTGGAGGACTTTCGGCGTTGATCCCATCTCGTGTAAAGGATATTTCAATGCTGGGGTTCCGTGCGTTGTGGACCGCTTTTCTGGCGACGGTGTTGACCGGCTGTATCGCCGGAGTCCTGGCTTGATCAGGGAGATTGCGCAGGAAACAGCGCCGACCACATGTGCCAGACAAAGGAGATGCCTATCATCACTACGGCCACCACCACGACGAGGATGGAGTAAGTATGCCTTTTTTGTTGTTCTTCAGACAACTCGTCTTCCTGGTTATCTTTCATAGAGCCTCTATCTCCAGTAGTCGTTGAATTGGGCTGATTGTTTAACAATACTGAAAATTGAAAAAAAGTCCAGCGGTCTTTAAAAGGAGTTGCCGGGGGTTATGTTTACGAAGGTGTCGGTTTCAAAGAAAGTATAATTAATTGTGCTGGAAAGAGGGGGGCTGCTCAGGAGTGCCGGTGAAGGTTTTAAGGGAAACGTCCTGAATTTTATAATCCTTGAGTATTTGATCGAGATCGAAGTCCAACGATTCCAGGGCCGCCGGGCCGGTGACCACAGTCTGCGTGTCAAAATAATTCGAAAATCTCTCCTTTCTCACATACTCGTTTCCAGAATAAATATTGAAGACGTATTTAAAGTCGTTGGTGTAAATATTTAAAAACCATTCCCTTCTTTTATTGGACTTTGTCGATAAAGTGGTAATGTGAGCTTTACCCTCTTTGGAAAAAAGTGACCGGGCATTCGGGCTCAACGGTTGTTCTACGTTGAAATAATCCAGGATCGTTTGGGTTATATCGATACTATCCCCCAGGCGTGAATCCACACCGGTTTTCCCATTGCACAGAATGTACAATGGTACCCGGGCCACTTCTTCCTCGTTGTGAAACCCGTAAGCAAATTTTCCTTTTGAAAAAATTTTGCCGTGGTCGGCGGTAATGATCAGGCATGTGTCCTCGTCCCATCCATTTTGCTTGAAGGTTTTAATAAAGGCGTTCAGACTTGCGATGCCCTGTGCAACCTGTTGCTGATATTGTTTTTCAAAAACCTTCACTGCCGGAACATCTTCCTTTGAATAGGTGTAGTCGTTGTTACGAAGGATTTTTTGTTTGACCTTTTCAAGGTGGTCTTTCGGAATCAAGTGATCGTTCTCTGCTTCCCAAATATTCTGGGTTCGGTCCCGGGATGTCAGGGCATTGGGTGGGAGGTGGTGGATTATAAAATAGGGGCGAGGGTCTGATCTCAAGTCCTTTATTTCTTCGATAAAACTGTTTTCTAAAGGATTAAGAAAAGATTTCTCCCATTTGCTGAATAACCATTCCAGCATTGCGTTCTGCCTGTACCCTGTCAGGCGGCCCCTCCCGTTTGCCGTGGGGAGCTCCCAGATATTGTAGTCCATTCTTAAAAATCGTGGGACCCATGCCGTGGCGCTTGTCAGGTAGGTGGAACGAAGTCCGTGGTATTGCTGAAGGCTGATATCCGGAACTCCATTATTATGATAGGAAATCCAGCGGGTATTGATATTGGCTTTTTGAAGTGAGTGGAGCAGGCCGAAATGCTTTCGGGATAATTCCTCGTCTAGTTCCTTACGACCGCTATACAGAGTAGAAAAATATCCGAAAGTGTAGGTGTGGTTGGTTCGGATATTGGTATAGACCATGGAATGAGCGGCTATTTCATCCATGACTGGAGTTTTTACTTCCGGGCTATAGGTGCTGAGGTATCGTGTACTTAAACCATCGAGCACGATAAGGATAAGATTCCTTTTGGGTTTTGAGGATCCGAATAGATAGGAGCTTTCCTTATAGACAGAGAACCCAGTCAAGTAGATGAAGCTGGCAATAAAAAACGTTTTTCCCAATGTAACCATTCTGGGAGTGTAATGGTTGAAACGGGATATTAAATAAGCCAAAGCCCAGGAAAATATAAGGATAATGATTCCAGCAGAGAGGTACGCTTCGACACGGGAACCTCCAAATGAATTCACGCTTAATTGGGTGATCGTGTACTCAAATACTACATTGCCATCCCAATAGCTGATCAGCATTCCAAATAATATCTGCCCCAGTATTAAAATTGAAAGTACCTTTAGAAATTGGGCCTGTGCGGTATCTCCTGTTCGTAAATGAAATATTAGAAGGATCGGGGTGGTTGCAAAAGATAGGGTAAGTGCTGTTGCAAGAAAAAAATGGATCAAATTCGCGGGATCGGTTTTGAATAAAAGCCGATCCTGAAGAATGAAAAAGGTCAGTGATACCAGAATAAGGAAAAATAGAAATGACAGGCTGAGTCCATCCAGGACCTTTAGCGCTTTTCGCATAGCAGAATTTTTCGTGTGTCGCGATCGGAATCCATCACCCTTACATTAAAATATCGGGACAATTCCCCGGAAACAGTCTCAAGAGTGTATTCAATTTTTCTTCCATGGTCTATGAGATGGTTGTTGTCATCGTCAGGAGCTACATATTCAAAGATGACCGAATGATTTGAAAGGGTATTCATCAACGCAGCGATGCGTTCAAAGGATTGGCGCCCGTGGATATGAAGGTGGTGCATCAGGCCAAGGCATAATACGGTATCGGACTTAAAGCGTTCGACCATTGACGGGAACTGTCGTCCTAAAAAACCCGTTGAAGGAGGATTTAAAATATTTCCCACTACCGGGGTAATGGAATATCCGTTGGCTTTGGTATTTTTATAAAGTGCTTCAATACATGATTCGCTGGAATCCATTGAGATAACCTGAACCCCCCTCTTGGCGGCAAGAATAGAGAACGCTCCGATATTGCATCCCAGGTCCAGAAGTGTCCCGGGCTGTACCTGAGCCAAAAGGCTGTCTATAATGCGTTTTTTTTTGTCCCTGGTTTGGTCCTCAATATCCTGATAATAGTGGGTCCAGTTATCTTTGGAGGAGGGTAATGCTATTTTTTCGGTTTTTTTGATCAACCGCTCCACGAAATTTTTCTTAAGCCCGGAGTTTTCGTTGGAAAGGCTTTTATTTTTGACCTGATTCTGTATTTTAAGTTTCAAATCCTTGTTGCTTTGAAGTTTGTTTTCCAATATTTCCGAGGCCTTGCTGATTAGTGAGGCCAGCGGATGCTTGAACCAATGCGCCAGGGTAAGATTTTTGTTGAAGTCAGTAAGTGAAATGCCATCAATGTAATTTTGCAATAGCAGCCGGGCGATGCTCCCTTTATTCATGGAAGCCAGTCTCAGCGGATACATGAAAAAGTTCATATATTGCTGATAGGCTGGCCAAATCATTCCCGGTCCGGAAGACGGGACTATCGAGGTGAGATCCACATGAACGGGGCGAGACCCTTCAAACAAAATATTCCACGGGTATGCGTCTTGGAGCATGCACTCCCGTTCCAGGAGGGCTAAATTCAATTCCAGGGTGGCTATCGCCGCGTCTTTAAGCATGGAAGGACACCATTCCGTGCAAAAAGTGGTCGGCTCGATCCGCCTGTGTTTCAGCACAAGAGAGCAATCAACTTCCGGAATGGAGTGATCGGTTATTTGTGATTCAATCAGGTTGTAATTATTTTTTAAGGGTAGGAAGTTTTTATCTTGAAGCAGGTTTCGGTAGAAATCCTCTTTATCCGGTTTGATCCCCCGGTAAATTTCATCATTATGGATAAATAAGAAACCATTGGGATCTACATAAGATGATTCGTGGAAGCGAATGTCACCCAACGTTAAGGTCATGGCGAGATAGGGGTTAAGCTTTAAGGTTATTCCGGATTTTTGGAGGAAAAGCGGGTTTTCAGCTCTTTGTATTTTGCCGAGATGTATTTAAAGGGTCGCAACACCCAGCCTGCCAGTATTCCAAAAACGAATACATAAATAATTTGGTATAGAGAACCCAAAAGGCCGGGATCAACATAGGCGTGGGCTCTTTCCGGAACTGCCCAGAATAAAAGGGCTAAAAAGAATATTCTTTGCAGTCCAAGATTAAAAGATGTTTGTGTGCGTATAGTTCTCATTTTTTATCTATTTGAAATATAAGAGATTTATTTATATGGGAACCTCGACTACACCTATAGGATAAAGGCTTTAAAGGGATATAATCCAGTAAAAACATTGGGGCGGCTGGATAAAGGAAAACTCATAATGTTTGTTCAGGTGGGAGGAGGGTACCAATGGTTCTCACTATTCTTATGGATTTGAATCAAATGGAAATAGGTTTTTAAAGTAAATTAATGGAAATCATCTCTTTCCCTCTATATCATTTAGTGAATTCGTTTTTCGAATTTAGCAAAAAAAGAATCCCGCCAAGGTGGTAACCAGATGCCCTTCTTTTTTGTAACATATCAATTTTAAAAGGCTTATAAGGTGGGTTAAGAATGATCTTGCCCTATTTTTTGGGATCGATTAAAATCCGTCCTGTTTAGACCTTCGCCGGGAATTATCCCGATAATTCTTAAGGGAGAAGGTTTCAAATTTGGATTAACCTGAATGAAAGGATTGCTATGGCAGGCCGTTCACAGGAAAGAGAAGATCTGGAGTGCAGGCAGGATAGAGAAATTGGAGCGGAGTACTATCTCGGTTTCAACGAACAAAACGCTGGTAATCCGGAGGGGGATGCCCCTTACAAACTGGAGCCCAGTGTTACGGAGATTGAAGATTTTCTAACCCGGTTGAGGCAGGAAGGTCTTTAGAGAATCGGGTGCAGGCCGGATTTTCCGGCATGCCCGCGATGTTTGTTAAAGGTCTCCAAGTTCGTCTTCTTCAAAAAGTTCCCGCATGGTTTGCAGGTACCCCTGCTCGGTGAGCTGGTTTTCTGCGCGGTCGATGAACTCATTGACCGATTTCAGGTGTTCTGATGTGATATTGCAGAATACCAGTTCCTGCATCAGTTTTTCCTTGTCATAATGTCCCAGCAATTTCCCCAGGCTTCCCATCAAAAAGGGCGAATACAAGGTTTCAATGCCTTGGAAGTCCACCTCGACAGTGTTTTTTCCTTTTAATTCATTAAATAAAAGATAATAGAGTTTCTGTCCCTGGTCGAGTGATACACACTCTGGCCCTATGATTTCAAGCAATTTAATCCGCATAATTCGAAATACTCCGGGTATAAAGTTTGGATGTCCAGAAAATTGGCCTGTAGGCCCAAGCGGAAAGTATGATATTACCGTTTCCAACTCCATTTGTCGCCCATAGAATCAAAAGGGAGAGTCCGAGTAAGTTGAAAAACTGGAGGAGGTTGCCGGAAGGTTCTGTTTAACTGGCTTTTTCAGGGCCTTTTTCGGGGAGGGTGATGATAAAAGTGGCTCCTTTGTCCGGTTTGCTTTTGAAGGTGATGGTACCACCATGGCGGGCCACAATTTTCTGGCAAAGTGCCAATCCCATGCCAATGCCCTCACGCTCGGTCCGTCCATGAAGCCGGCCAAAAGGCTTGAAGATGCGATCCCGATATTTTTCGTCTATACCGATGCCGTTGTCGTGTACCAGGATTTCCCAATACCCGTTTCCAAGATCGTGGCTGGCGATGGAAATTTCAGGGACTACATTTTCCTTGTGAAATTTCACCGCATTGTTAGTCAGGTAGGAAAATAACTGGCGCATTTGTTTTGCGTCCGCCACCAGGGTTGGAAGGTCTCCGACAATCACCTGGGCGTGCGCCTTGGCTATTTTACTTTCCAAATCCGTGAGAACTTCACTGACGACATTTTCAAGGCTGATGGTTTCAAGCGGCGTTTCTTTGGTAGAGACCCGGGACAACTGAAGCAGACCGTCAATCAGCTGTTGCATGCGCAGGGACGATTTTTCCATCACTTTGATGTAATCCTTGGCGCGGTGATCCAGCAATTCGTCATAGTTGATCCGCAAACGTTCTCCAAAAGTGATAACTTTGCGGAGGGGTTCCTGCAAATCGTGAGAAGCGATAAACGTGAAGTCCTTGAGTTCCTGAATATTTCTTTTCAATTCGCGGGCTTTTTCTTCTAATTCCAGGGTTCGCTCCTGGACCTTTTTCTCAAGGTTTTTATTTTGCTCAGACAACTGTTTGTACAGGCCTCCGTTTTCAAGAGCGTTCGCGGTGTTGTGAAGAACGATAGAAATTAAATGACCCATTTCCGGGGGGATTTTCTGGATATCCCGGTTCAGAGTTCCCATCACCATTCCTTTTATGCGGGACCGTGTACCCAGAACGTGCAGAAACAGTGTTTCCTGAAACAGCTCGCTTTCTACAAGAAGGGGACGGTTTTGTTTGAGCGCCCATGCGAAAGTACCGTTTTCGATCTGGTTGTCCAACTCTACTTGAAACCGACCATTTTCTTCTTCCGATTCACCGTTAGCCAGATAAAAGCTGTTGCTGTTTTCGTCAATGAGGAAAAATGTCAGTGATTTTAAATCCAGCAATTGATTCAAATAGCGGCGGGCCATATCAAAGATATAGTTCGGATCCGTAGAGCTTGGGATATCCCGATGCATATCTCCCATAGAGGCGATCATTTCCATGGCCGAAAAAAACCACTGATTTTCTCTTTCCAGAAATTTTATCCTGGAGTTTAATTTGCTCTGATCGATTTCCCGCTTGTTATCTGTTTTATCCATAGGCTTTTCAACCCGATAAGACAATATCGATGCTTTCATTAAATTGAGTTTCCACCTGGTTCCAAATAGCCGAAAAAATGCCGATGGGCAATTTCAATTGGTCCCAGGATTTTTCATCCAAAGGCGGAACATGTACATCGCCACTGGATCCCAACTGCATGGCTTTGGCGATGATGTCCGCAAGGTGAATGATGGTTGTTTCAAGAGGGTAGCGTTTTGATCGGCCCGGATTGTGATGGTTGCCGATAATTTCTTCCAGACTCAGGGGAAGATTCCAGGTGCGGGCCAAAGCGGCTCCTACCTCGCCGTGATCAAACCCAAGAACTTCGCGTTCGATTTGCCAGACAATTCCCCCTACCTCGTGGTGGCGTTCCATGATTTCTTTTGCTTCAGCCGGCAAATTTTCCAAAATAATCAAACGGCCAATGTCGTGCAAAATACCCGCCAGGTAAAACCGCTCCGGATTGGTTTCCCGGCAATGAATTGCCAGATTTCGGGCTATGGTGGCCACACCCAGGCTGTGCCGCCAGAATAAATTCATGTTAAGGACTTTGTCGGGAATGCCTTTGAAATTGGCAATAATGGTGGTCGCCAGCGCCAGGTCATGCAATTGTTCCGTTCCAATGACCGAGACCGCGTGAGTGACAGTCTCAATATTTGAGGGAAAACTGTAAAAGGAACTGTTGACGATTTTCAGCAGGCGGGCGCTTAAAGCTGGGTCCAGATTGACCACCTTGGCAATGTCCGAAAAAGTGGTGGTTGGATCGTTTACCACCTCATTAATCATGATAAATATTTCAGGCAGAGAAGACGTTCGGGTCGACCCGGTGATCAAATCCTTGGGTTGAACGGATTGAGGACTAGTAGACATTCACATTCTCCATACCGGGTTTTTGCTTCAGCTTGTTCAAGGTACTCAATCGCATCAGTTCGGATATTACCGGATGCGAAAGGTTGGAATAGCGGTACAGATCGGATATTTCACTTTGTGCCTCAATCAGGAGTTTGGTGTCGATCCGGTTGTTATTCATGGGGCCGGAGTCGCCCAGAGAGTTGTTTTCCACCGCAACTTCCATAACTCCCCAGGCTTTAAAATTTTTGATGTCCTTGGGCTGGAGCGGGTTCCCTTTATAAAGAAGAACCTGGCCGGAAAAATTAATGACATCCTGCGCCAGCTTCATCCCAGCTTTGATTTGGTCGATTCTTAATTTACGCATTGCCCCTCCCAAAGAGCAAGGTGTCAATTAGCGATATCAGTCTTGAATTCTCCATTTGGAGGACTGAGCTCATCATCAAGATGAAAAATTTCGGTTTTTCCCCCGAAAAAATATCTCAAAGACTGTAATTGTTTGTTAAATAGAGTGTAAAAATATTATCAGACCAAATCCCTTGTAAATCAATACTATAAATAGAGTGCGGACAATAATAACAAGGTTTCTCCTTCTTGAATTCCCTGGAGGCTTTAAAAATAAAGGTTTTCGGCTCCCAGCTTTATTCCGCTTTATTTTGAAAATATAGAGGTAACTCTCTATAAAACAATTCTATCCAGTACCGGCTCCAGTTTTTTTTAGTCAGCAAGTGAATTGGCTCAGTACTCATAATCCTTCTCGGTAAAATAAAAAGATACCAAAGAAAGGTTAATGCGTTTGTTTTTAAGTACCGCAAGAACAAGGAAAATAATTTTCTCAAAATCTTTCTTATTCATAGGTTGGAACTCGATTCTTATGTGATGCATTGCCAATGCTCCTGTAGATATATGTTTTTAAGATATTCCGGTTAAGGGGAGTTGGGGAGAGCGGTTGCGGATTTCCACCCGGTCCTGTTTCTCCGGATGGAACAACACAATCCAATACAGTTTTTACTCTATGCAAGGTAACAGGGCTGGTGGTGGTTGGCATTGTCGGGATAACGTTAAATTAGACTGTTCCCGTCATTTTTGCCCAGGTAAATTTGATAATGAATACAGTAGGAAATGGGTTTTCCTCGCCACGCACCGGGCTCTTTGCTCCAAATGTCCGGATTTTCAACGAAAATAAGCGGCTATTCGATTCCTCATGTATAATGGCCGGTAATCTTTTAATGTTAATCCTTCCTTTTAATTTGGAGTGCTTAGGTGCTGTTAGCGGTTGATATTGGTAACACCAACATCGTATTCGGTTTGTTTGCGGGAGAGGCCCTTACCACACATTGGCGTATCCGAACCGAACGAAATCGGACCACGGACGAATACTGGGTGCTGGCCAATGAATTTTTGAGGTTAAATGAGATAGGCCCCGCCAGTGTCCACAACATCGTCATATCCTGTGTCGTACCGCCGCTTATCCCAGTATTTGAGGAGTTGTCTCGGAAATACATCAAATGTGACCCTCTGGTGGTCGGGCCTGGCATTAAAACCGGGATTCCAATTTTATACAATAATCCCACGGAAGTAGGAGCCGACCGGATTGTCAACGCTATAGCCGGTTTTGAGAAATATGGCGGCCCTCTCATTATTGTCGATTTTGGAACGGCCACTACCTTTGATGCGGTTTCTGAAAAGGGCGAGTATATGGGCGGGGCAATTTTTCCTGGACTGAATATTTCGCTGGAGGCCCTCTATAAAAGTACGGCGAAACTGTCGCCGGTGGACATTATCATGCCGGAGCACGTGATCGGGAAATCCACTAAAGAAAGTATTCAATCGGGGACTGTATTCGGTTTTGTGGGAGTGGTCGAAAATATCGTAGCCAAAATGCAGAGCGAAATCGGTAAACCTGCCAAGGTTATAGGTACCGGGGGTGTTTTACCAGTGATTCAAAAACAGGTGAAAAGCATCCAGACAGTGGATCCGTTTTTAACGTTGGAAGGACTGCGGATTTTATATAAGAGGAATCGATCGGGGGTATAAGTCCCGGCGAGAAAAGAGCAGAATGCCTAACCGGCTCTCCCGACCTGAGGAGGGGCATTAACCCGGGTAGAGGAGGGCACCCAGGTTACTTGGTCGGGAAAGCCGGCCATACAATTGCTTACCGGTCTGGCTCTTGTGGTTTATCCGTTTTCTTTTTTAATGAACAGGCGGATCATTCGGGGGTCTTCGTCTCGATTAAAAATAGAATACCCCCGCGCTTCGGCCCACTTCTGAAACGCCTCGGTGAAATTTTTCTTTTTATCCAGGATGATTTCCAGAATGCCGTTGCGAGTGACCCCGCGGAAAGCTTTAGAGGCCTTGTCGGAAGCGCTGAAGAAAGATAGGCCGCGAATATCCAGAGTTTTAAATACCTGCATGGTTATTTCCCCCGATTAAGGACGGATGGTCACTGCCCATTCGTCCGATTTTCCTGATTTCTATTTAGAATTATAGGAATCCAAAATTAAAGGGACGTTAATCCATCATTAATTATTTTTAATGTTTGGCTGCTCAGGAGAGTACGCAGGAGACCGGTTGGTCGAGGTAACCATTTTATTTCAAAGAGTTACTGCGATTTGATTGATTGAGGCGAAGTGCGGGGGGATACCAATGGATCTTCTCCCAGACTCCTCCGGCTGCCGGGCAGGAAATCATTTGAGAAACGGAAACGTCCGTTGCTACAATGATTCCTAAATTTTAGAAATCCACGGTTTTTGAAAAGGAGTTACCCGATGGCCATCTCCCGGGACGGCAACAGCGAATATGTTTCCAATGAACCCACGCTCGAGGAAAAAAGGGCTCAGCTGGAAGAAGAAATTAAGAAACAACTAGAGCGGACTCCAGCGCAGCTGGAGCTGAAAGGCCGCTATTTCGCGGCCGATGAAATGACCATACTCGCGCAATCGGAACAGGTCCGTGGCGTACGCATACTTGATTTATCCGACAATCAGATCGACGATGCCGGATTGAAAACACTGTTTGAAGCTGAAAATCTGGAACAATTGGAAGAACTCAACCTGTCCATTAATTTTGTCACTACCGTCGGGGTTCAGGCCGTTGCGCAATCCGATTCCACCAAAGTCAATAATTTAAAGAAGCTGTCTATGGAGGATAACGGTTTAGAAGATGCCGCGGCGGTGGCGCTGGTGCAGTCGGCCAATTTCAGTCAGCTTGAATCACTCAACCTGGGTTGGAATGAAATCGGCAATGAAACCGCCAAAGCGTTGGGCCATAGCGCAGTGATGAAAAATTTGAAAAGGCTCGACCTGGAGCGCAATTACATCAGCGAAGAAGGAGTGGCTGGTTTGTTCGATGGAGGTAATCTGTCTCAACTGGAAGAACTGAACCTGTCTTCCAATAAATTGGAAGATGCCGGGACCATAGCACTGGCAAAGGCGGAATCTCTGCCACCCTTAAAGGTATTGTCGTTGACTAATAACACCATCGGCGACGAAGGCGCGAAAGCCATCGGCGAATCTACAAAACTGTCCCACTTGGAAAAACTGTATATCGGCAGAAATTATTTTGGGGAAACCGGCGGCGATGCTCTGTACAACACGAAAACCCTGCCCCAGCTGAAAACGCTGGTGCTGAAAGAAGGCGTCGAAACCAACCCGGCATTCGTCAACTACTCCCGTCCGGAACTACTCCGCCCCGATTACGAAGAGTGATCCAGGCAAGGCCTGGATCAAATTTCGCCGAAACGTTAAAGTACAATTCAGAAGTTGTTCTCGCCACCCGGGGTTTTAAAGTCATCTGGGGCGATTCGCCGTCCGGGCCTTAGCCGGTTAGAAAACTTTAAGTGTTTTGAGCCGGGTGAGTTTTGTCGACTCGCGCAGGGCCTGTTTAGCTTCTTCGGATTTGACGCGGTTGCCGCCGAGATGCAGGTAGGTGAGGTTTTTGAGATTGTCCGATTGTGCGATAGCCAGCGCCCCCTCATCCCCCACGCGGTTGTCCACCATGCTGAGCGAAGTCACCTCGGTCAGGGTTTTGGATGTTGCCAATGCTTTCGCCCCTTCCGGGCCGATGCCGTTACATTCCAGGTTGAGGGTGTGGACCTTAGCGAACAACGGAGACTCCGCCACGATTTTTGCCCCTTCATCTCCCAGTTCGTTGGACCCCAGGTGCAGATAATCAATGCCGCTCAGGATCGGGGAATCGACCAGGATTTTTAAGGCTTCGGCGTTGAGCCGATTGTGGGTGATGATCAGGCTGGTGATGACCCTCAAGGGTTCGAAGCCAGCCAGCATTTTAGCCAGTTGAACCGGATGGTCCGGACTCTCGGCATTGTGACCAGTTTTTACAAATAGGAAGCTGTCCTGAATCTTCAGGACTTTCTTGTCTTTAATGCTTTCAAAGACGGCTTTTTCGAAGGGTGAGAAATCTTTTCCTTCCCCCCCGTAGTTTTCACCGTCGTTGATCAGCTCTTCCCAGTTTTTAAGCTTTTTGGGAGGACTTGCCATTTTCGCAGACTTTAAATGCAGTGGTTAATCTGATAACTCCTTAAAGTTGTGACACCCAATCTTGTTTCCCATGTCACAGGCCTGTTTGTACAGCTTCTTGGCTTTGCCGGCCCGGCCCTCTCTATAGTAAAGAGAACCGAGGTTGACACAACCCCCATCTTCGCCTGCTGCGCAAGCCTTCTTAAACATTTCGGCGGCTTCTTTCCACTCCGGACTGTATTGCTTTCCCGTATTCTGGATCAGATTGCCTCCCCACAGACAGGCTGTCATATGGTCCGCCGCGCAGGCTTTTTGGAACAGTGGAATAGCCTTCTTGTTGTCCCTGTCCAGGGTGACATATTTTTTCCCACGGGTAAAACAGGCAACAGAATTACCCTCATTACACATTTCCAGAAGCCTGTCCTCCTCGGCCCGAGCTTCATTACCGGAAACCAGAAAACATCCCAAAACTAATGCAGTGATCAAGATAATTGATTTGGTATTCACATTAGGGGTCCCTTTCAGGGAAAGCCACATAAAACCTGCGTGGGTTAAGTTGAAAAAATTGTATCATAAATGCTCTTAAGCCGGTCAAAAATTGCGGGTGAAGGCACACGGAGGGGAGATTCGTTTGCATCCCGAATCGAAACATTATAACCTGCCTCCCAAAGACCAATGGGAAATCTGCCAGAAAACATCTATATGAATATTATACTTTTAGGATATCGGGGCACCGGCAAGTCGGTGATTTCCCGGCTCCTGGCCAAACAGCTTCAGCGACCTTTATACAGTCTCGATGCGATGATTGAGGAAGCGGTAGGCATCCCCATTCCCGAAATCGTCAGTATGTGGGGATGGGCCCGGTTCCGGGAGATTGAAACAAAAATCGTGGAGCAGGCCGCCGGGGAAGCCCGGGACGCGGTTATCGATTGCGGCGGCGGGGTGGTGTTAAATCCCTACAATATCCAGAAACTTAAAGAAAACGGCAAGGCCGTTTTATTGACGGCTCATATTGATACTCTCCTCAGTCGCTTGAGCCGCGACCGGAATAAGCGACCGCAGTTGGAAAATGGGCTATCCTGGGAGGAAGAACATCGTAAGGTTTTGGCCGAGCGAGAAGACAAATATCAAGCCGCAGCCGATCTGGTGTGCGACACGACGGGTAAACGTCCCGATGAAACCGTATATCAAATCATCGAATACTTTAAAAAACATTCGTGGGTAAAAGCGTGAGCGGCTCACTGTTCGAAAGCCTCGTGCGCAACAGCATGACATTGATCACGGATATCGATGAGAGCGAATCAATGGTCGTGCATGAGGGTGACATGTTCGCCCGCGCCGAGTCCGGCGAGAAACCCCAATTCAAGCTTGAACTGAACGACAAGGATGTCATTCTTGAAGAGATGGCAGAACTCTTGCGTTACCCGCGCCTGCGACTGGTGAAAGCCCTGTACCTGAATGAAAACAGTTTTGGGGATGATGGGGTGGAGCTTCTGGCGGGCACCGAGGCCCTGCACCGGCTGGACACGCTTTCCCTGGCAGAGAACAAACTAACAGCAAAAGGCATGCAGTCGTTGGCCGCTTCCCCTCACCTTAAAAATCTGCGTACGCTGTTTCTCCAGCACAATGCACTGGGAGCCGAAGCCATGAAAGCCCTGGCAGAGTCGGAAACCCTGGCGCACCTCAACTTTCTGTATCTTAAAGCCAATCCGCTGGGACCGGAAGGTGCCGTCGAACTGGCTCGGTCGCCCCATTTGCGCCATTTGACGGAGCTGTATCTGGATCGTACCCACATCGGCAATGAAGGATTAAGCGCTTTGTGCAAGTCGGAAATAATGTTGACGGTGGAGAAACTGACTCTTCCGCATTGTGGGCTGGACGATTCCGCCATTGACCTGCTGGCGGATAGCGATTGTCTGCCTAATCTGGTGACCATCGACCTGTACCGCAACCGCATTTCCCAAGAGACCGCACAGAGGTTGAAGCAGGCACCCAAATTGAAACGGTTTAAATTCCTTCAGGTGGATTGAAGCGATTATGTCCGACCGCCGTTCATCCTCGCAAACCTTACCGAGCCGACGCCGCATTCTGAACCATTTCAAGGAGCGGGATCCCAGAATGGTGGGGGTGATTCGGAAAGTGGGACCGCTTCTCCTTCAACGAAACCGGAACTACTTTGTGGTTCTGTGCCGGTCCATCGTTTCCCAGCAGATTTCAACTACGGCGGCGGATACCATTTTCAGCCGTTTCCAAAAGTTGTTTGATGGCCGAGCGCCAACCCCGGAACGCGTAGCCGGTTTGAAAGACGGGCCCCTGCGCTTTGCCGGATTATCCCGGCAGAAGACCGCCTACCTGAAAGATTTAAGCAGGCACTTCCTTGATGGCGCAATCAGACCGCGTCAGTTGAACTATCTGGATAACGAAGAGATCATAGGACGGCTAACGCAGGTTCATGGCATCGGGCGTTGGACGGCGGAAATGTTTCTGATTTTTTCACTCAATCGTCTCGATGTTCTGCCGGTGGACGATCTCGGTTTGCGCGTGGCAGTCCAGAACATTTATGGTATGAAAACCCGTCCCGATGTCAAGCGCCTGCGAACCATCGGAAGACAATGGAGTCCATTGGAAACCGTGGGAACCTGGTATGCCTGGCGTAGTCTGAATGCGGACACCGTCAATTATTGAATTAAACTCATGAGGAATGCATGGAATTTATAGATGAAAAAATCGAGCGTTACGTTTACGAGCATACCCAGAATGAAGGCGAACTGCTGGCCCGCCTTCAGGACGAAACGTATGACAAACTCGAATGTCCGCAAATGGTTTCGGGAAGGACCGTCGGGCGATTCCTGAAACTGCAGGTGCAACTGCTGAGTGCGCGACGTATTCTGGAAGTCGGTACTTTCAGCGGTTACAGCGCCCTGTCCATGGCGGAGGGATTGCCGGAGGATGGTCGCCTGTTTACCTGCGATGAAGATCCGGCGGCGATCGCTGTGGCCAAACGGTACTTCTCGGAAAGTCCCCACGGTCGCAAGATCACCTTGCTGGAAGGAAACGCAATCGATTCCATCGCCAGTCTCAACGAGACGTTTGACATGGCGTTCATCGATGCCGACAAGGTGAACTATTTGAATTATTTTAACGCCATTCTACCGATCCTGCGGAGCGGGGGTTTGATCGTGGTCGACAATGTGCTGTGGAGTGGCCGGGTATTAGACCCTCAGGATGAGTCGGATCACGCCATTCACAATTTTAATGAAACCGTTAGCCGGGACGAGCGGGTGGAAGCGTTAATGCTGGCGGTGCGCGATGGCTTGTATTGCCTGCGGAAAAAATAATCAGAGATACTGATCAAGCAGGTCCTTTCGTTTTTGTTCGTACTCCTGCTGATCGATCAATTGATTTTCCCTCAGATGTTTCAGGAATCTCAATTTTTCTTCTAAATCGGCAACATCCTTTTTCGGGGCCGCCGCCTTGGGTGCGTCGGATGAATTTGGTGGCGGGAGCGGGGATACGATCCCATTGTTGGTGGAACCTTTTTTTGGACGCGCCGTTTCAAAATTCGAGGGAAGGGATGGGTCGAGTTTTGCCTCGATCCAGTTGGTCCACTGCTTGGCGCCCATGAATTTGTCGGTCACATACAATCGTTGGCCTTTTTTGGGAACCATTTTCCAGGCCGTTCCGTAACGGGCCATCTGGTTGCGAGTGAGAGAATATTTTACTCCCCGGATTTCAAAAAACCTCCAGTGAAGATTTCCATGGGTGGCGAAAAGTTCACCCTTGGTTACGCCGTCCTCGGAGTTCACTTCAAAACCAACGATATTTTGCGGATGCGCTTTGTTGAGAGCCTTGGTCAAAAGACGCAGGGTTTTCTGTATATCCTCCTTGGAGAATACGGGGCCGGCTTTGCCCAGCAGGGAAAGATTTTCATAGAACAAGGCCGCCATATGGAAATCCATCTGCTGCTCGGAAATGGGCAGCGGGTGTTGGAGAGTGATCTTTTCGATTTCCCCACCTGCCTGTGCCTTATCGATATAGGTGAGTGTTAAGTCCTCCGCTGTCAATTTTTTACCCGCAGATTTGTGGGTAGAACTGCAACCTGCAAACGCCAGAAAGGTGATAACGAACACAATGGACCCCGCTTTAAGGGCGCGATTCGAATGGAATAGTTTATTTTGTATCATTTTCCTCATTCATGAAATATTGTTCCTTCCTGGCTATCAGTGAGGCGTATGCCGTTTCATTTTCAGGTTCATCCACTTCCTGGTAATCAAGGATTTTCAATCCCGGAAAGGACTCCGGTAATTCGTTTTTCTCCAGTACCCATTCACGTTTGAAACTACTGTATTTCAAATGGTCCACGGTGAAGGTTTCAAATACAAGAGTACCGCCGGGTTTCAACCCATTTTGAATGCCCTTGAACAGGCGACGATCGAGAAAATAAAAACACAGAATCAAGTCGTAAGTGTTTTCATCTATTTTATAATGATCCAGATCGGCGATTTGGGTATGAATCGTGAGCTTGTTTTGCCGCGCCAGGGATTCGGCACGGGAGACGCCGACGTCGGAAATATCAACGCCCCAGACGTCGTAGCCCAGTGAGGCGGCAAACAGAGTGTTGCGCCCTTCCCCCATGGCGATATCGAGAGCCTTTCCCCGGCCATCCAGAAGATGGGCATGGTCTACCAGCCACGGGCTGGGTTCCCGGCCGGCCAGGCAGATGCTGGAATCGTATTTAGCATTCCATTTCTCTTTGTCTTTCAAGGACATAACGGGTCTCGGATTTCATGGGTGACCCCTTCTTATAGCATTTACCCCTGAATGTGTGCAAGCAGGGAAAAGCGGTTCAAATCTGAGTTTTAGGGCTTTTTGGAGTTCCTGTTGACTTGGTCCCCTGATTTCAGTAATATATCGGGTTCGTTCCATGGTAAATTATTGAAAAGGCCGGATTGCGAAAAGCGGTCGCTTTTCTTTTCTAGGAGTAATAAACCGAAATGTTTGCTGTATTAAAGACGGGTGGAAAACAGTACAAGGTTTCCCAGGGCGATGTCATTCAGGTGGAAAAGCTGGAAGGCAACGTGGGGGACAAAGTGACGCTGGATCAGGTTCTGATGATTGGAGAATCGGATCAGGTGGATGTAGGGGCTCCGATGGTGCAAGGGAGTTCAGTGACCGGTGAAATCATCGATCAAGCCAAGGGACCCAAGATCATTGTATTTAAGAAACGCCGCCGCAAAAATTATCGGCGTAAAAACGGGCACCGGCAGTTGGTCACGCATTTAAAAATTACCGATATTTCGAAGAAGTAACAGGAGACGTCATGGCACACAAAAAAGGACAGGGCAGTACGTCCAATGGAAGAGACAGCATCGGGAAACGCCTGGGCGTCAAACGATTCGGGGGACAAACGGTTAAAGCGGGCGAGATCATTGTTCGTCAACGAGGCACTTCGGTTCATCCGGGGACCAATGTCGGAGTCGGCACCGATTACACGCTGTTTGCCAAAACTTCCGGCGTGGTCAAATTCGAATGGTTGACGCGCTCGAAGAAAAAAGTCAGCATTTATCCCTCCAACTGATGACGCTCGCCGATCGGTGAGCGCCCCAACCCCATGTTCGTCGATCAGGTTAAGATTACCGTTCAGGCTGGCAACGGCGGAGACGGCTGTGCCAGTTTCCGGCGCGAGAAATTTATTCCCAAGGGTGGACCCGACGGCGGTAATGGCGGTAAAGGCGGGGACATAGTCTTCCGGGCCGTTCCCAATCTGTCCACTCTACTCGATCTGAGGTACCAGCAACTGTACCGGGCTGATCATGGCAGGCCGGGAAGCGGTCAGCTCAAGACCGGTAAGAGCGGTGAAGATTGTGTCATTACGGTGCCGGTAGGCACGGTGGTGAGAGATTACGAAACCCGGGACGCGCTGGCCGATCTCACCGAAGAGTTTCAGGAGTTCGTTGTTGCCCGGGGCGGGCGGGGCGGCCTCGGAAACGAGCATTACAAATCCTCCACCAACCGCGCGCCACGCCGCGCCGACCCCGGAGAGCCGGGTCAGCACAAGGTGCTGTTCGTCGAACTTAAACTGCTGGCGGATGTCGCCATCATCGGATTCCCAAACGCCGGCAAGTCCACCCTGATCTCTAAAATCTCCAACGCCAGACCCAAAATTGCTGATTATCCCTTTTCCACCCTGGTTCCTAATCTGGGACTGGTGAAAGTGGGAGATTATCAATCGTTCGTTGCCGCCGATATTCCAGGACTGATCGAGGATGCGCATACCGGTAAGGGATTGGGTACGCGTTTTCTGAAACATACCGAACGCACGCGTCTTTTGGTGCACCTGCTCGATTTTTCAATGATGAGCGATCGCGACCCGATTGCCGATTACGAGACCATTCAGAACGAATTGAAACTTTTCAGCGAGGACTTGTATAACAAGCCGCAAATCCTGGTGGCCAATAAGATTGACCATCCGGAGGCGAAAGCGAAGTTTGCGGAATATAAGGAGAGGCTGGAAGCCATCAATCCCACCCTGATGGCCTGCTCTTCTGTTACAGGCGAAGGAACCAAAGAGCTGGTCTACAAAATTTACGAATTTTTGGAATCTATCCGTGAAGGTCAGGAATAGTCGGTCATAAGGCCTGAAGCTTTGATTGGGCTACTGAATGGCGAAATCGATGAATTTGGTTTTTCTGACGCGACCATTCTTGAGGGATTGGTTCATAGCCGTTTGCAGTCGTTTCTGCAGTTTTTCTTTCACATAAAGAACGTCATTATAAAATTTGCGCTGAAGAAAATCCTCCACGGTATGGTTGATGATTTCTTCGTATACCGGAAGGGAGTCGCGCACTAACTTCGCGCTCTGTGCATCGCTCAACTGTATTTCCACGCTAAAGCTGAGAACGCGAATGTCCGTGGGATTGTAGGCAACGGGCATGATGGTGCTCATGGTGACAGAGTGGCCGGTGAACGCCTGCAGATCGGACTGGTCTATCCTGGCCGTCTGGGTCTTACCTGTATCTTTCAGAATTTGAGATTCTGCCAAATCTTTCAATAGTTCCTTTTCTTCCGGAGCTTCTTTCAGGATTTCAGATGGCTCCGAAAGGATGGCGTCGCTTTTACCTTCCGGAGTGTCCCCTGAGGGGAGACCATCCGGTTTGGGTTTGGTCAGGTCCCTTGCCATTTCATCTAATGGCACTTTGCGCGGAGTGAGTCCCTCCGGAACATCGGTTTGGGCGGTCTGCATGTTGGTCAATTCATCGGGTGCGAAGGTTTGCACGGTAAAGTAGACGCTTCCGGCGATCAACAGGAACACCATTAAGACTCCGCCGACCACCAGATCGCCGCGCCGTCCGTGAGGAATGGTAAAAGGACCCAGCTTTCGTTGTCTGGGCTGGAATTCAAAGTCGTCTTCTTCTTCGTCATAATCCCCATAGGCCGATTCATCAAAATCGGTGGAATCCTTCAATTCCTCGTTAAAATTCACATCGGCCCCAATGACCAGAGGGGCAATCGTGGATTCCTTTTCCTCATCTCCCTTTATACTTGAAGCTTGATTGGCATGTTGCCCGATTTCCTCGTCTTCCGGAAATGCCTGTGCCCACAGTTCTTCATCCGTTAGGTTTTTACGGTCAGAGTCTGGAAGGGATTCGCTGAAGGCCGAAGTAGCATCTTCAGATGATTGGGCCGAAGCCACTCCCTGAAGTGATTCCGCGGGCTCTTTCTGGAGCACTTGGTCCCAGAAGTCCCCCCCTGCAAATGATTCTTCTTCCGGTTCAACGGTAGCCGGTTGGGCCTCGGCAGTGGGTTGTCCTTTTTGCTTTTGATCGGGAAACAGTTCCGCCCACAGTTCTTCATCCCGGTACTCCTCTTCCGGTTGATCCACCGGTCCGGGATCCGGAACCTCAAATGATTCCGCTTGAACCGGTACGAGCGGTTCTTCTAATTCCTCTTCAATTTCCACTACCGGAGCAGTTTCCTGTGCATCTGTGGGAGGAGCGGCCATCTCCGCAGAAGTTTCTATCTCAAGTGACAGCACGGGTTCTTCATCCGCCGCTTCCATTACCGGTTCGAACTCCGGTTCCATCTCCGGTTCGAAGGCAGGTTCCTCTTCGGATATCATCGGCTCGGGTTCTGGCGGAGCCGACTCTTCTTCCGCCGCTTCCATCGCCGGTTCGAGCTCCGGTTCCATCTCCGGTTCGAAGGCAGGTTCCTCTTCGGATATCATCGGCTCGGGTTCTGGCGGAGCCGACTCTTCTTCCGCCGCTTCCATCGCCGGTTCGAGTTCCGGCTCCATCTCAGGTTCGAAGGCAGGTTCCTCTTCGGCTGCCACCGGCTCAGGTTCCGGCAGGGCGGGTTCTTCTTCCGTTGCCTCCATCGCCGGTTCGAGTTCCGGCTCCATCTCCGGTTCGAAGGCAGGTTCCTCTTCGGCTGCCACCGGCTCAGGTTCCGGCATGGCGGGTTCTTCTTCC
>JAOUPX010000036.1 GCA_029879645.1 Nitrospinota bacterium | reverse complement strand
TCCATCAGATTCAGAAGAACCGGCCGGGGCCCCTGTAGAAGAGGCCGTACCCGCCGCCGAGCCAGCGGGAACCGTCCCCACCCAGGAAACGGCGGCTCCGGGAAAACCCGAAAGCCAAACCCCAGGCGATTCACAACCTATTAAAAATACAGTTACAGTTCCTGAAAAAGATGCTACAATTAAAGACCTTCAAGATCAATCAGTTTCCAAGCCGGAGGAAATCTCCGCAGAGGAAACGCCTGGGGAGCAGTCTTTAAAGCTGGTCATCCGGGTGGAAGAAAACGCGTGGTTTAATTTGACAGTGGATGACCAGCGGGACCAGGATTTCATTTTACCGGCCGGTGGATCCAAAACGATTGACGCCAAAAGCACCATCGTGATGACCATTGGCAACCGCCGCGCAACCCAGTTAACCTTGAATGGACAGGCATTGGAGTTACCTGAAAGCCCGGATAATGTGATCCGCAACCTAACCGTTAACGCTGAGCAACTCAACTAACTATGGCAAAAATAGACGCATTTTTTAAATTGATGAATGATCAGGGAGCGTCCGACCTTCATCTTGTAGCCGGTTCCCAGCCTATCCTCCGTGTGCACGGAGATATGGAGCGCGTTAAATACAAGGTGTTTGAGAACGACGAACTGAAAGCCATTCTGTACGAGATATGTCCCGAAAACAAAATCAAGGTTTTTGAAGAAACGGGCGATATCGACTTCGGTTACGAGGTTCCCAATCTTGCCCGGTACCGGTGTAACTTTTTCCAGCAGAAGTGGGGCATTGGTGCGGTGTTCCGCGAAATTCCCAGCGAAATCATGACGGCGGAGCAGTTGGGTTTACCACCCGTACTCAACAAGCTGTCAATGTTGCACAAGGGGATGGTGCTGGTGACCGGACCTACCGGTAGCGGAAAATCCACGACGCTGGCGGCGATGATCGATTACGTCAACCGCAACAAAAAATCACATATTCTGACCGTTGAAGATCCGGTGGAGTTTGTCCATAAAAGCCAGAGTTGCGTGGTCAACCACCGCGAGGTGGGCATGCATACGCAGAGCTTTAAAGCGGCGTTGAAGGGGGCGTTGCGTGAGGACCCGGACATCATTCTGGTGGGTGAGATGCGGGACCTGGAAACCATCGAACTGGCTCTGGAAGCGGCATCGACCGGGCATCTTGTATTCGGCACCCTGCATACCCAGAGCGCGGCCAAAACGGTTGACCGCGTGATCGACGTGTTCCCCGCAAACCAGCAGGCGCAAATTCGCACCACCCTTTCGGAAAGTTTAAAGGGCGTGGTGGCACAGAACCTGTTCAAGCGCATCGACAAGAAAGGCCGGATCGCGGTTCTCGAAATTCTGGTGGTTACCCCGGCGACCTCCAACCTGATCCGCGAAGGGAAAACGTTTCAGATTCCCTCCGTCATCCAAACGGGTAAAAAGTATGGCATGCAATCTCTGGACGACGCCATCCTCGAAGCCATGCAGGCCAAGAAGATCAGCCCGGAAGATGCATATGACAAGGCGATCGTTAAAGAACGGTTTGTTCAATATCTGAAAGAACCTCCGGAATTTTTATAGGCTGTTGATATGAGAAAAGCTGAAGTTGATTATTTGTTAACAACCATGCTGGAATCCTTTGGGAATATTTCCGATTTGAATATAACTGTTGGAAAGCCTTTCCAGGTGGAAACCAGCGGGCAACTGACCGGCGTCCAGGTCCACCCGCCGATTGCAAAAATAACTCCATTTCAGGCTGAGGTGATTGCCCTGAACCTGATCAATTCGGACCGGCGGTTGACTGAAACGATTCTCCGGACCGGTTCCTGCGACTGTTCCTATTACATCCAGGGCAAAGCCCGTTTCCGCGTCAATATATTTTCCCAGCGGGGCAATTACAGTATTGTTCTGAGAAAACTGGAAACACGGATCCCTTCCATTGAAGAACTGAAACTGCCGCCGCAGTTCGCCAAAGCGGCGGAAGAGAAAAACGGACTGATCCTGGTAACGGGAGCCACGGGTAGCGGTAAATCGACCACTCTGGCGGCCCTGCTCAACCAAATCAATCATGACAAATCGGTTCACGTGATCACCCTGGAAGATCCTGTCGAATTCGTGCATCCGCATCTCAAATCCACCTTCAACCAGAGAGAGCTGGGAGGGGACTTCGATTCCTTCGCCACGGGCCTCAGGGCCGCCCTGCGTCAGGCGCCGAAAGTCATTCTCGTGGGTGAAATGCGCGACCGGGAAACCGTCGAAATCGGCATGAGCGCCGCAGAGACCGGCCATCTGGTTATGAGTACCCTGCATACCGTGGATGCCGGCCAGACCATCAACCGCATTGTCGGTATGTTCAGCCAGGAAGAAGAACAGCAGATTCGCATCCGGCTTGCAGATACCCTGCGATGGATTATCAGCCAACGGCTGGTTCCCAAGGAAGGCGGGGGGCGGGTGGCTCTGCTCGAAATCATGGCCAACAACATGCGGGTCAAAGATACGATTCTGAACGGCGAAACCGAGGACAAAACGTTTTACGATATCGTTAAAGACGGCGCCGCTTATGGCATGTGGACGTTCGACCAGCACATCCTCAAAAAATATAATGAGGGACTGATTTCCGAACAGACGGCCAAGGCCTACGCCACCCGAAAAGCTATTGTGGCCCGCGGCATTGACAACGTCAAAGCCAGCAAAGGCGAAAAAACCACGGATATTGAAGGTCTTTCCATGGATGAAGAATATGTCGACCCAGCCAAGGGAATGAAGAAACTTGCCAAGAAAAAATAAGCATCGGGTTGACACGGGGAAAAGAGCACAAGAAAACCATCAAGAAGAGGCGGGCATGATCCTGCCCCACTTTTGGAGATATCGGCATGCAGGTAATTTGTTCCAGTTGTAGCAGGGATATCAATATTCCGGACAACAAAGTTCCGCAGGGCCAGGCGTTTAACCTGACCTGCCCGGGTTGCAAAACCAAGCTACGGGTGGATCAACATCTCAAACCCCCGGAGCCCGACCCTGCTGAAGATACCGGCCCCTCCCTAGACACCGCCTCCATGGTGGTCGATGAGGATTTTGAGGATGAGGATGAGGAGATTGAAATTTATGACGAACACGATAAAATAGCCCTTATCCTCGACCGGAAAAACGATGAACTCTGGACCACCGCATTAACCGAATTAGAGTACAAGCTCCAGAGGGCCAAATCGCCTGAACACGCAGTACATAAACTCAAATTCAATCAGTATCATGTGGTTGTATTTCATGAGAAATTCGGAGACACTACATTAGAGACCAGTCCCTTGTACGAATTTATAAGGGATATGTCCATGGATAGCCGCCGGAAAGCTTTTGTGGCACTGGTGGGAGACAAATTTAAAACACTCGATAACATGGAAGCCCTGGCCTATAGTGTTAACCTGGTGGTCAACCAGAAAGACATGGGCGAACTGGAAACCATTTTGAAAAAATCCATCGGCGAAAACGATATGTTTTACAAGGTGTACAGAGAAACCATGACAGCACTCGGAAAACTTTAGCTATGTCATTTGAAAACACTCCAAACATTCAAAGATACGCAAACGGCGATGTCATTGTATCGGAGGGAATCGTCAGCAATAATGCCTACATCATCATGGAAGGCAAAGTCAACGTCACCAAAAAGGTGGATAAAAAGAGCATATTGATCAATACCCTGAGCAAGGGCGAAGTGTTTGGTGAGATGGGACTGATCTCGCAATCGGTGCGTAGCGCCAGCGTTGTGGCGGTGGGCAACGTGACCATCGGGGTGATCGAACGGGAACAGTTCGAGGCCATTGTCTCCAAACTTCCGAACGATGTCCGGGCTATTGTCAAAGCGCTGGTCGACCGGTTGCGGTATACCAGTGATCAACTTTCCAAAATCGGTTTAGAATTGGAAAAAACCCGCAGTATTATTTCATCTTTTTCATCGCAACATTAGTTTCGGGACTCATTTAAACTATGCCCACATTTAAATACAAAACAACCATCAACGGCAAAGTTCAGAATGGCGAGATAGAAGCTGAAAATGAACAGGGTGCCCTGGCAAAGCTGAAACAGAAAAACATCAAGGTTGACAGCGTCAAAAAGAAAAGCAGCAGCTCTTTAATGGGTCCCAAGAAGCATAAAATCACCGAACGGGACATCGTTATTTTCACCCGACAGTTTTCGACGATGGTGGATGCCGGCCTGCCTCTTGTGCAATGCCTGGAGATTCTGGGCAAACAATCCGACAATCCGACTTTTGGCGAAATCATCACCAAGGTCAAAACGGATATCGAATCCGGCGCCAATCTTTCCGATGCCATGAGAAAACATCCCAAAGTATTCAATTCCCTGTACGCCAACCTGGTAGAAGCCGGGGAAGCCGGCGGTATTCTGGATACCATTCTGTCCCGGCTGGCGGCTTACATCGAAAAAGCCCTGGCTCTTAAAAAGAAGGTGAAGTCCGCCATGGTCTATCCGGCGGCCATTGTGACCGTTGCGGTAACCGTCGTGGCGTTCCTCATGATTTTTGTTATTCCAACATTTGCCAGCATGTTTGAGGGAGGCGGGGCGGAGCTTCCCGGACCCACGGCCATTGTAATGCACATCAGTAATTTTTTCAGAAACCAGTGGTATTACCTCCTCGGCGGCCCGATTTTATTTTTCATTCTATTTAAAAGGGTCTACGCCACCGAGCGGGGCAATATCGAAATCGACCGCATCGCTCTGAAACTTCCCGTATTCGGCATGCTCATCCGTAAAGTATCGACCGCCAAGTTCTCCCGGACACTGGGTACCCTGCTGTCCAGCGGTGTTCCCCTGATCGAGGGCATGGATATCTGCGCCCGGACCTCCGGCAACAAGATTGTCGAAATGGCAATTTTAAACACCATCGAAGCCATCAAGGAAGGTGAAACCATTGCCGCTCCCCTGGCCCGTGAAAACGTTTTTCCGGCCATGGTTATCCAAATGATCGACGTCGGTGAATCGGCCGGCGCTCTGGACGCCATGTTATCCAAAATCGCCGATTTTTATGACGAAGAAGTCGATACCGCCGTCGAGGGATTGACCGCACTGCTCGAACCCATGTTGATGGTGTTTCTGGGTATCGTGGTCGGATTTATCGTTGTGGCGATGTATCTTCCCATCTTCAAAATGGGTGAAACCATTTAAGCCCTGCATCCGAACCCTCGGGACAGGTTGCTGGCAGGAGCGCCTCCGTTTCCGCCTGGTAACGTTATGAATCCCAAGCTAGAAAACCCGGATAAAGAACTGCTCCTTCGGGTTAAAGCGATCATGGTGTTGAGGATCGTTTTCCTGACCGGATTTCTTCTTCTGGTCATCGCGTTCGAGCGAAGCTCCACTCAAGAAACCCCCATCGTTCCCCTGAGCGCCGTGTTGTGCGCGGCTTATTTTCTGGCATTGTCCAGCGCACTGTTCCTGCGCATCAAACTTAATTTGCTGTCCGTGGCCTGGTTTCAGGTTTTAGGGGACCTGTGCGTGGTCGGCGGCATTATTTTCACCACCGGCGGTGTGGAAAGCCCGCTCTCCTTTTTATTCCTGTTTGTCATTATCAGCTCCAGCGTCACGCTTCCGCGCGCCGCAAGTTACCTGACCGCTTCGGGGGCCAGTATCATCTACGGATTGCTGGTGGACCTGGAGTATTTTAATATTATTAAGCCCATTTATTTTTTCCCAAAATCCACCATCTCCTATCAGGGGCCTTACCTGTTTTATACCATCGCCCTGAATATCGCGTCCTATTTCTCCGTCGCTTATCTCAGCAGTATTCTCAATAACCGGTTGAGACTCATCAAAGACGAGCTCCGGTCCAAGAATATCGATTTCAAAAAGCTTCAGCAATTTCACCGGAACGTGGTTCAGAATATGGTCAACGGCCTGATGACAACGGACCTGGAAGGACGAGTGACGTCCGTCAACATCGCCTGCGAAACGATTACCGGAGTTTCCCTCAGCGAATGCATCGGCAAACCCTGCTACGAATTACTACCGATGGAAGAACTGGCCCGGCTCTTCACCTACAAAGACAACAGCCTGCCCATGCCTTATCAGATGGAGGGAGAATGCGCACGCAAAGACGGCGAAACGATCCTGATCTCTCTTAAAATCAGCCATCTGCTGAGTCCGGAGTCGGACCCAACAAAAAATCTGCAGCAGCAAGTGGAAGGTTATATCTGTGTTTTTGAGGACCGGACCGAGGTCCACAACATGGAAGAGAAAATGAAACGTTCCGAGCAATTGGCGGCCGTAGGAAAATTTTCCGCCGGACTGGCCCATGAGATCCGCAATCCGCTGGCCTCCCTCAGTGGCTCCATACAGGTTCTTCAATCCACGCTGCAGGCGGATAAGGAACAGCAACAGTTGATGGAAATCGTCCTCAAGGAAACCGAGCGGGTGAACGATATCGTCAGTGACTTTTTGTCTTTTGCCCAACCCCGGAAAAGTAAATCCACCGTAATCGATTTAACCCAACTGTTGCAGGACATCATCATTCTCATGAAAAACAGCAATGAATATGATCCCAGCATTAACATCCAGTTGTCGGCGCCACCCGACCATATCATTATTCAAAGCGAGGAAGCCCAAATCAAACAGATGATCTGGAACCTGTGCATCAACGGCGTTCAGGCCATGCATAAATCCGGGAACCTGACGCTCACCCTGAAAAAAGTCCACGGTTACCAGCACAAGAATTTTGAAACCAGCCGCCAGGGAGTTCTGGTCACGATTGAGGATCAGGGAAGGGGGATCGACCCTTCGGATCTGGATAAAATATTTGATCCTTTTTTCACCACCCGGGAAGAGGGCGTCGGACTGGGCCTGCCCACCGTCAAACAAATTGTGGAACGGTTCGCCGGCCACCTTGGTATTGAAAGTGAGCTTGGACGCGGCACGCGCTTCGATGTTTTTCTTCCTCAGGAGCGCTCTCTGTTAAGCGATCGCAAACCCAGAACAACAACACCCGACGACCCGGAGGATTAAAAGAAAAAATTTTTGCACGCCCTTCTTTCCTGTTACAATCCGGGTTTTCCTGAATTCAATCCACATCAACCTTTTTCTTTTTATGACTGGATTCCGATCGCTAACATTTAAAGTTTTTCTATGCTCGCTATTTTTAACCCTTTGGAGCTGTGCCGGGACAATCCCCTCAACGCCCGCTCCGGAGCATATGATCCGGATTCCCGGCGGACCCTTTCCCATGGGCGCAGTGATCGAGAATGAACATGACTGGGGAGACAACGACGAGGAGCCCGTTCACCAGGTTACCCTCAGCGAATATTTTATCGACCGTTATGAAGTAACGGCGCAGGATTTCTCCGACTTCCTGAACGCGCATCCCGGAGAGGCCGAGCGCTACCTTGAAACGGGGCCAGCCGTCACCATCGAACACATCGAGGGCAGGTACCGCCCCGGGCCCGGACTGGAAAAACATCCCGCCAACCGCGTGTCCTGGTACGGCGCCGACGCCTACTGCCGCGCGCAAGGCAAACGACTGCCCACCGAAGCGGAATGGGAAAAAGCCGCACGCGGCACCGATGAACGCATTTTCCCCTGGGGCAACGAGTTCCCCCACAACGATTTCGTCACTTTCCGGAGACAGTTTTCCAAATACGGATTCGACGCCATGAAACCGGTCGACACCCTGCCCGAAGGCCAGTCTCCCTACGGCGTGTATCACATGGCGGGTAATGTGTGGGAATGGGTGTCGGACTGGTATGACGACAGTTATTACGAACACTCGCCGCAAAAAGATCCGCAGGGCCCCGAAACAGGAATCACCAAAGTCCTGCGCGGCGGCAACTGGTATTACAAAGCCTACTACATGCGCACCACCTACCGCTTCAACGAACGCCCCGACGTTTTCAAACTCTGGCAGGGGTTCCGCTGCGCACAATAATTAATTAACGCCCTAATCACAGCCAGCCCATCCTTTACTTACCTGTAAATCAGCCTTTTTTAGGCATTCCAAAAAGAACCTTGATTTAACCCCACTTTTCATAAATAATCGGCTAAACGAATATTGCTTGCAAAGTTTATCGGGACAAAGGATTTTTGCGCTTGGAGAAAACTTTTTTACATTGATCGGTAGCTTCAGATATCCATAAAGGAGCGCCTTCGGTTTTAAATGGATTAATTGCGAACTCATTTACTGGATTTGTTGAGGAGGCAATATGAATGACATTATAGATCCAAAAGAAGCAAAGAAAAGCGAAAGCGCAGGATGGGATAAGACAGCGGCTATTGTTTGGAGCGTTATTGGATTGGCAATTCTGGTTAGTTTCATTTTGTATTTGCCAGAACTGGAAATTTTTAAATATATAGCGAGCGCCGGTGAGGGAGCAGCTCAACATGAAATGTTTAGAACCAAATTACAGTATTACGCGATCATTGTCATTGTTGTTTGCCTGACATTAGGTATCTGCATCATCTTATATCTCTCTCTGTCTGGATCGGGAAAGATGAATCAAGAAAGAAAATTGGAATTTTCCTTGAAATATGTTGCCATCGCGATCATTGCCAATGCAGCTTTCATGTTAGGCATATTGGATACTGGAAACGATGGCCAAACAGTAGATAAAATTATCACCCTCTATGCCGGAATAGCCGGTTACGTACTGGGGTCGGCGGGCACAGAATCCAAGAATGGCAATGACAAATAGAAGAAATTATTCATCAGTCCATCCAACTCTATTGATTTGTTTTTTTCAATCAATGCATGAAGGCTGTTCGCAATGGATTTTATAGACATTTATGAATGAAGTGGAACAAGGGATAATCAACGCCCAGAAGGTTATCCAGTCCTTTGACGGAACTGATCAACAGAATTTTTTGAATCGGTTTGTTAATAGTCTTATTGAATTTGATGGCTTAATTACGGGACTGCCTGATGAGGAACAGATTAGACAGCTGTTTTTTGAAAAATGCGAAATACTGGATCACAGTCCCCTGCACCACAGGATGCGCCATAAACCTCTGGGTTATTCCGGAGACTATTTACTGTTGGACTGGATTCAAACCAGGAGAATTTCTGGAAATGGTTTAGGACAGGCTTGGGACCGTTTATTCCATGATTATCCGGGAGCCATTGCAGTCAGAAACAGAAAACAGGTTTTCCGGAATTATCTGGAAGAGTTTCGAAAACTTAATACCAAAGCATCCATTCTGGATCTGGCCTGCGGATCCTGCCGCTATATTTTGAACGTTATAGATGAAATTGATAACGAAGGATCTTCATCATTTCTGGAAGATGTCACCTTTGTCGACAACCAGGCCGATGCCATAGAATTTGCCCGGGCATTATTCCAGCAAAAGCGTTTAAAGATAGTTCCGCAATGGATCAGTTGTAATGTGATGCGATTCCGGCCATCCAGAAAATATAACTTTATTTGGTCTTCGGGTTTGTTTGATTATTTAAACGATGATCAGGCAGTTTTTTTAATTAAAAGAATATACGATTGGTTGGATGACGAAGGCCTTATGGTGTTTGGTAATTTTCACCCTGATCAGCCTACACGAATTCCGATGGAATTATGTGGCCAATGGTTTCTTTTTCATCGAACGGAACAGGATTTGTTACTTTTGGCGGAAAAAGCGAAAATTACTCCTTCAAAAGTAACAGTAAGCCATGAATCCACGGGCATCAATCTTTTTTGCCAAATAAGAAAATAGAATCCTATCCAGAATAGACATCACAAAAAAAACCCGGACCGTTTGGTCCGGGTTTTCGATTTAGGAGGTTAAACGGTTAACGCGTCAGGTTCACCGTTTCCGTCAACAGGTCATCCGTGGTGCTGATCACCCGCGCGCTGGCCTGGAAGGCCTGCTGGGTTTTGATCAACTGCACGAACTCTTCCGCCAGGTCCACGTTCGATAATTCCAGCGTGTTACCCAGCACGGAACCGAAAGCGCCCGTCTCCGGCAGGGAGATGATCGCCTGACCGGACAGCCGCGACTCCGCAAACAGATTCTGTCCCAGCCGCGTCAAGCCGGTCGGTGCCAGGAAATCCGCCAGACCCAGTTGGAACAGGGGTTGCGATTGACCGTTGTCGAACAATCCGGCCACCGTGCCGTCGAAGTCGACTGCCACACCCACCAGAATACCGGAACCGAATCCGTCCTGAACCACTGAGTTGTTACTCGAGTTGGCGGCAAAGCCGGTCATGGTGCCGTTGGTGGCGCCGGCGCCATCGGTCAGGGCCCAGTTGATGGTTTGCGCCGCGGCGGGCGGTGACGATGCGGAATAATCCAGGTCGATCGCCCAGTCCACCAGACCGCCACCGTTCACATCCAGCAGTTGTCCCGATGTATCAAAGGTGACTTGACCTGCCGCGCCACCCACCACCGCTCCCTGTTGTGAAGTCACGGTGAAGTCCCAGATGTTGTTGGTGGTCAGGTTTTTCGTAAACTGAATGGTCAGAATATCCTGCGTTCCCACCGAGTTGAATATCTGGATCGGAGAGTTGAAGGTATATCCGGTCACTTCCGAACCGTCCAACTGCGCGCCCAGGGTAAACTGGGTGGTGGGTTGAGGCGTGGATTGCACGCCGGTCAGACTGACGTCCGTCAGCGAAGTACCCACCACATTGTTGGTGATGGGAAAACCCTGCAGAACTTCGCCGGTCAACGTTTCCACCAAGCCGTTTTCGTTCACGCGGAATTGTCCGGCGCGGGTGTAAAAATTACCGGTGCCGTCATTCACGATAAAAAATCCGTTGCCGTCGACCGCCAGGTCCAGGGCGCTGGTGGAATTTTCAAAAGCTCCCTGCTCGAACGATTGCAGGGATCCCAGCAGTTGCGCGCCTTTCCCCACTTGCGAAGTCAAGGTTCCGCCGGAAAGCGACGTGCTGAACAAATCGCCAAACACGGCTTTACTGCTTTTGAATCCCGTTGTGTTGACGTTGGAGATATTATCCCCGATGATATTCAGCGCGCGGGAATTGGTGATTACCCCGGAAACGCCTGTTGTCAAAGTTGATATAAGTGACATAACCTTTCTCCTGCTCCTTAGTTGATGGATACTCTGGTAATTTCTTCTACCGGCAGTTTTTGACCATTGACCACGGCGAACGCTTTGTTTTCCTCAAACAACACGTCTGTGACCAGGCCGGTGGTGAACGTTTCGGCGGTTACTATCTTCCCGTTGGCATCCGTCGCCCGGACCTTGAAAGTATAGAAACCGGATTCCAGGGCATTGCCCTGGCTGTCGAGTCCGTTCCATACGGTCAGGTTACTGCCGACGGCCCCGGTACCGTTGATGGTATTCACCAGCGCGCCGGCGCTGTTATAAATTTCAATCTTGGCGGATTGCGCTTCCGTTCCGATGGTATAGGTCAGGTTGGTTGTTGCTCCCTGCGTATGCTCAAATGAATTGCCGGGCACATCGACCCGTTTGCCGATTAGGCTGATGTTGGTGGAATTGCCCATCGCCTGTTGCGCCGCAACCAGGTCTTCCAGCGTGCTGTTGACGTTGGTCATCTGCTCGAGCGCGCTGAATTGCGCCAGTTGCGCGCTGAACTCGCGGCTGTCCATGGGATTCAATGGATCCTGCGCACTGAGCTGAGCTACCAGCAGACGCAAAAATTCGTCCTTGCCCAGCGGCGATTGCGCATTGGCCGGAGTTTTCGGTGTGCTTGATTCTGCGGTGGGTAAAATTCCTTCAATCATGATTACTGCCTCCTGCTAAAACTATAAAACGTTCACTCCATCAGGCAAAAATGCTGATGGACTGGTTTTCGTTCAAAAATACGGGACGGTGAAAGGTAACGATCTCCTCCGCCTGTTCATGGGCCATCGAATGTTCCCCTCCCAATTGTCCAAGATAATCCAGCGCCTGCTTATGCCCTTCGGCAGAGTGGCTGGCATTGCCGCCCACCAGCACGTTGAAGCTGTCGATCTTGACGCCCTGAAGCGTGATGGAATCTTTCAACTGCGACAGATTGCTTTCGATCACCGATTTCACCATATTGTTTTCCGCAACAATGGTAGCCCGAACCGAATCGCCACTGGTGGACACGCTCATGCGCACCGTTCCGAGCGAAGGCGGGTCAAGCCTGATCTGCACCTCCCGCTGGTTTCCGAAACCGCGCAGGCTGAATTTTTCGATGATCTGAGCGGTGATGGGTTTGTCCATCGACGCCCGTCCGTTATAGGTTTCCGTGATCGCCGGTTTCACAAAATCCACCGCCTTGCCTGCCACATCGGCCAATGCCGCAGGGGCCTGTCCCGGTCCGCCCTCGGCCAGCGCACCCGGAGCCGGTTGGCCCGGCGCATTCAGGTTGAGCAGGGGAGAAGCGGATGATTTCGCGATCAATGGATTCGTTTGCGCGTTACCTGAATTGGATGGTTTGTCCGAATTGAATAAAGACGCCAGCGCTTCCAGCCGGTCCCCGCTCAGCCCCGCCCGGTTACGTGCCTCGGCGGAGGCACTGTTTTGGCCCTCGCCACCGTTGGGATTCGAAAAGTTACCCGCGTTATTTGAGTTTTGGGAATTCCCGGAACCTCCGGGGTTTTCCGCATTCAGTTTTGATATGAGGGTATCCAGTGCGTTTTTGGCTGGTTGCGTGGAGCTATCCGCCTGGGTTGCCGTTCCGGCGCGCGCCTGTTGAATAACAGCCTGCGCATCTTCATCGGACAGTCCGGCCTGGAGCAGGAGTTGCAAAGCCAACTGCTCCGGCTGGTTGGGGCGGTTCGCCGTCACTGCTGAAGCGATGTCTGCACCGGGTGCCAGTGCCACCTGATTGGAGGCGTTCAGCAATCCGCGCAACGCGTTGAGGATACCCTGCACCCCGGCTGAATCGCCGTTGTTCAACGCCGCGACCAGTTGGTCGATCAGCTCCGCATCGATATTCAATCCCGCCAGCAATTCTTTAAGCGAATCGATCGCCGGTGAACCCTCACCGCTCAAACCCTTTGCCTCAAGATTCAATCCCTGGGAATCGAACAGGCTGGCCAGCACATCGGTCGCCACTTGATTCCGGTTATCAACCGGACCGGTGGAGCTTTCCGCCTGGTTCAGGTTTTCCATTAAACGGTAGATGGGTAAATCAAAAGGATTCCGCGACGTTTGAGGCTCCGGCTTATTGGGATTTGTAACCGGATCCTGTGTCTCTGCCGGTGGTTTATGAGTTTCGACCGGGTTGGTCGGACCTGAATTTTTATGTCCATGCTCTGACGGAGCGGGACGTGGTTCCGCGTAATAGGCGACTGACTTATCTTTCGGTTTGGATTCAGCAGACGGCTTCGGCTCATACGACTGCGACGAGGAAGCGTTATCTTTATATGAATCCACCCGTGCCTGCAGCACATGATCGAACCGGGCACCCTCACTCCGTTCCAGATGCGACACCTGAAACGACGGTTCCGGCTTGACCGGAATCTCGAGGATCGAATTGAGAATGTTGGTTTCGTTCACCACTGCCTTAATCCCTTAAACAGTATACAAATACAGCTATCGGGCATTTCGCCTACCCATAGGGAGCAAGCCCTGTGCCAAAGCCTGCACTCGACAGGAAATAATTGAAATAGCGAGTGTTATGGTTGGTGGAGTAGAGACCGGAGAGCCGCTTCATCGGGCAAGAACTGCCCAACAGGCAAAATCTGCGTGGAGCTATTCTGCCGGGAACAGGGTCGGGGGGGTGAAAAAACGGTAGAGTTGGTGGATGGTTTGGGCGGCTTCGTGGGTGTCGGGATGGGCGAGGTGCTGGGGTTTTAAGTTCTTCTCGAACAGATTTTTAAAATAGGCGGCCGCTTTCTGCCGGTCTTTTTCCGTGGGCGACTGCAACGGCAGGCCGGACAGGGCACCGACATCCACCCAGAATCCGGCGCACTTGGCGCACTGGTCGATCTCGTAATGGAATTCCCGGCTGAAGCAGTGCCTATATAATAATGAATGGATGCAGTGCGGACAGGGATGCTGCACGTCGCGGAATATGTGGACGCCCTCGGCGCGTTCCACGTGGAGCAGAACCGCCCCGGCTCCTGCAATGCGGTCTTTCAGCTTTTTGATTTCCCGCCACTCGAACCACAGCCCGCCGCAACTGCCCTCGCAAGCCTGCACCTTCACCCCGGTTACGGAAAGCGCCTTCATTTCATTATTACATGCCGGACAGTTCATGGAACCATCTTACTACGAACCGTTCACGGAATGTTCCCGGTTTTGAATTCAGGAAAATTTCTGCTAAAACATAGGTGCGCTATGGAAATCGAACATAAACAAACCTGCAAAATGATGGTCCCGCTGTCGGGTCTGGTTCTGCTGTACCTGATCACCCGCCTGACCGGCCTGACGGACCTGCCCATCGCTTCATCGGAGGCGATGCTGATTCATTGGGCGCAAATCCTCGGCCGGTATCCCAGTGAATGGTTAATTTCCAGCGTGGGCGACCATCAGCCGGTGTTCACCTGGCTGAACGCCATCACCCTCAATTTATTTTCCGATCCATTATTCGCCGGGCGGTTTGTTTCTGTGCTGGCGGGACTGGCTTCGATGGCCGGTCTCTACTGGATCGGCTGTGACATGTTTAACCGGACGGTCGGGTTTCTGGCCGCTCTCATATATATCGTGGTTCCCTACGCATTTTTTTATGACCGGCTGGCGTTACCCTACGGACTTCTGTCGGCATGGGTCATATGGATGTTTCGCTGGTCGTTGCATATTGCCCGGGAAACACGGCCGCAGAAAAAGGCGTTTAACATTCTAGGCCTGTTGATGGGCGCCGCCCTTTTGACCCATCTCAGTGCCGGACTGGTGATTCCCGTTGTGCTCATGGTGTTTTACTTCTGGGACGTGCACCGGCGGCGGGAATTCTGGGAGCAGTTGGGCATCTGCGTGAGCATCGCCGTGGCCATGAACCTCCCGGTAATATTGAGCGGCCATATCACTTCTTTGTTTCTGTACACCAAAGGATGGCTCCTGTTTTCAGAACCGCTCATTCCCCATTTGACATTCTGGTTGCGGCATCTGGTGACAATCCGTGACGCCTATACGGTTTATTTGACCCTTCCTCTGACGCTGTTGGGAGCCGCTTCGCTGGTCTATCTGTTCCGGGAGCGGCACCGGGTGGAAAGAGTTTTGTGGCTCTGGATTTCAATTCCCGTTTTGGTCTTCATCCTTTTCGCCCATGCTTTCGATTCGCATATGGGATTCTTCCTGGTTCCGCCGATGATTCTATTGGCCGCGGCGGCGTGCGACCGGCTGGCGCATTTTATATTGATCACACTGAGAAAACTTTTTGGAGCCCCGCATCATGCCCGCACGCCGGAGAGGGCGGCGGCTCTGGGCGGATTCATGTTGCTGGTTTTGTTTCAGGGGATCGCGTGGGATCTGGCTTTTATAAAAAAACCCTCCAGCGTTTCTTATCCCAACTTTGATCGCTTGCGTTATGTGGAAGGCCAGGAATCAGGATACGGCATCCGGGAAGCGGTGCAATTTCTGGCGAAGGAAGCACAGGCGTTCCATGAAAAAACCGGCGTTCCCCTGTCCGTGTTGTTTCAACTGGCTCAAGGAAATCCGGCGGAGGGCATCATCGTGTATTTATGGAACAATCCGAAGGTACGCCTGGTGCCGGCTTTCTGGTGGTCCCTTTCCGAGCCGGTCATACCCTCCGGCATGCGTTTTTCGCTTCGTCCTTCGCTTTATCAAACTTCTCCCGTCATACGGCGCGAGAGGACGCTACTGAATTACGCCCATTTTATATTTCCAAACACCCTATCGTATCCCGTTGATGAGTTTCTAAAGGTCAATCCACTATTTAAGCAGGTCTGGACCTTTCCCAAAGAGGGTCCCGGGGGCCCTATTGTTATTTTCAAGCACCATCCCAAAAAAATGTCGCCTCACCCCTCTCAGAAAGACTGATTTTTCGCTCTCTAAGATGGCTGCCGAGTTTCCAAATACCGATATTTTCACTTTTCAGTCTTTTAGGGTTAGCCATACAAATCAATAAATTAAGCCCATTTTTCCGCTGCTGGCAGCCGCCGGAAGTTTGTTTGACAATCCCTACTGCATCACTTAAATTAGAATATACCCGCGTGACACACCTGTTGAGGAAAACTTTGCCCTGCTATGCCACTTGAGACCGATTACATCAACCCCAACGTGATTCTGACCACCCGCGTGACCCAGGAATTAAAAAACCTGGTGAAATACACGAATTGCGCCGGACTGATTTTGCTCACTTTTTTTCTTTCCGCGTATCCATTGGGTACCGCCATGTATGGAGTGATCCTGACCGGTGCGCTCTGGTGGGGCGTGCAATGGTATTTGAAACGGCGGCCCACCATTGTTCTGGAAGGTCGCGACCGGAAAATCAAGTTGTCCGGAATTACCAAGTTCGGCAAGGACCAGGCTCTTCCGTTCAAGCTGGTGGAAAAAGTTACAGTGATGGCGGATGTCGCCGGACGCGAAAGAGGCCAGTATATTCCGCAGTTGGTTCTTAAAGGACTCAAGGGAGGCGGCAAAAAGCTGGTGGTCAATTGTTTCCCCGTGGGAGATATCGTGCAGGCGCATTATGCCGCGCAATTGATGGCCACCTTCAGCCGGACCGATGCTTTTGACTTCAAGGGCAATCAGCTTCCCATTTTACCCACGCATATTCCTACACGGTTTCGCGCCGGTCGAAAAGCCGAACTCAAGTCCGTCGCATCCACCCTGGCAAAAGCCAAGGCCAAGCAAAAAGGCGCCCGGCCTGCATCGTCCAAGGCTTAACCCTCTATCTTTTTTTCACTTTTATAATTCAGACGACTTCCGAGGTGGGCTCTTCCGGACCCGAAGCCAGCAGGCGCATGGCCCTGTCCATCTGAGCGTGACGGCCGAACAGAATCAGCACGTCACCTTCCTGAATACAAAAATCATCCGCAGGGTTGGGTTGCGCCTGCTCGTCGCGAACAACCGCAATTAACGTGGCACCGGTACTCTGGGTGAGGTCGAGGCTCCCGAGTTGCCTGCCGTTCGTCCAGGAAGCGTTCATCACCTTAAACGACTGGCTCAACGAAGCGGTCAGGTAAGTGGAAAAATTCTGCAGGCTTTCGACGTTGAGCGACAATCCGCGAAACATGCCGTAACCTTCCAGGCGCACCAGTTCGACCTGCTGCTCAATGATGTTGTTGGGCATGCGAAACTCCCGCAGCACCCGTGAAAATATTTCGATGGACGTTTCAAACTCCTCGGGAATGACCTGATCCGCTCCCGCTTTTTTCAACTCGTCCACCTGCGAGGAGAGCCGGGTTCTCACCATGATGAAAACTTCCGGATTGAGTTTGCGCGCGAGGCGAACCGACTGGCCGGTTGCCTGATAATCGGGCAAAGAATACACAATGATTTTGGCGTGGGCGATGCCGGCGCGATTGAGCGTGGCCCCGCGGCTGGCGTCTCCATAAAGAATGGGAACCTTTTCCGCCAGCGCACGTTTGATCAATTCGCCATCTAATTCCATCACCATAAAAGGAATGTGCGTTTCCTTGAGCACCCGCGCGAGGTTGCGGCCCACGACATCGTACCCGGCGATGATAACGTGTCCTTTGAGGGGTTCGCTTTTCGGGGACAGGTTTTCGTCCCCGGTTCTGCCTGCTCCTCTGGAAAACAACCAGTGAGATGCAGAGGAAGACATCTGGATCAATAGCGGGGCCACCAGCATGGTCAACACCGAAACGGTTAAAAAGAGTTGGTGATCGCCCGGAGAAAGCAAACCCTGCGTCAGCGCCACCCCCGCCAGAATAAGAGAGAATTCCCCCACCTGCGCCAGTCTCAGGCTCACTATAAAAGAGATGCGCACCGGATTTCTCACCGCAAGGGATGCGGCAAAACCGGAAACCATTTTCAATACGATGACGGTTCCGGTAAGCGCCAGGATTATCCCGAATTGATCCAGAAAGTTACCGAGATTCAGCAACATTCCAATGGAGATGAAAAAGATACTGCTGAAATAATCTCTTAATGGAAGAATATCGAGAACGATCTGATGACTGTACTCCGATTCGGAAATGATCAGACCGGCAATGAAAGCACCCATCGCCAGAGATAATCCCAGCTTGTGCGAAACCCAACCGGTTCCCAGAATAATCAGAATCACCAGAAGAGTCAGGTGTTCCTTGCTTCCCATGCGCGCCACCGCGCTGAGAAAACGCGGCACCATCAACCGCGACAGAAAAAAGATTCCCGCCACGGCGACGAGAGCTTTGCCCATCGCAAGAATGAAATCCATGCCGGAGGTTGTTCCGCTTTGCGCGAGCAGGGGAACCATCAGCATCAACGGCACAACACATAAATCCTGAAACAGAAGAATGCCGACCGAGGTGCGGCCATGCAAAGTGTCTAGCTCCGCGCGGTCTGTAATCATTTTTAAAACGATCGCGGTACTACTGAGAGCGATCATCATGCCCAGCGCAAGACTTTCCGGTGGAGAACCGCTTAAAAAATTTTTTTGAATCAAATACCATCCGGCAATTGCGATGCCCATTTGTAAGGCACCCGCACTGGCAATCGATGCCATATTTTTAAGCAGATGCGAAATGGAAAACTCCAGTCCGATAATAAACAGCAAAAGGATAATGCCGATTTCTGCAAGATTCTCAACCGATGACGGGTCGCCGATCAATCCCAATCCGTGCGGGCCGATTAAAATTCCGGCAATTAAAAAACCCATGATGGATGGCAAACGCACGCGATGAAAAAGTACGTTGATCGGCAAAGAGACCAACAAAAGGAGAGCTAAATCTTGTATAATTTGCGGCATTCTTTTTATAGCCTCGGGAGAAAGAGTGATCGGCAATCTTTGGTTTCCAAAGACACCGGTCGGTTATAGAAGCGCAATCATTATACTCTATACTCCCGCCATGTTTCAGGGGGAGGGAACAAAAGGGGAACCTATGGAAAACGATATTCTTGTTCTCGAGCAAAGCGGTGACGTGCTCTTTATGATGTTGGGGGCGGCCATGGTGTTTGCCATGCATGGCGGTTTCGCCTTCCTGGAAGTAGGAACCGTTCGCAAAAAAAATCAGGTTAACGCGCTGGTGAAAATCATGGTCGACTTTGCCATCAGCACGATCATATATTTTGTAATCGGTTATGCGATTGCTTATGGAATTTATTTTTACCAATCTGCGGAATCCCTGGTCGCCGACAAGCAGGGTTACGAGATGGTGCACTTCTTTTTCCTTCTCACGTTTGCCGCGGCGATTCCAGCGATCATATCCGGCGGTATCGCCGAACGTTCCAAATTCTGGACGCAGGCGGTCGCGGCGGCCATTTTTGTTGCTCTTGTCTATTCCCTGTTCGAAGGCATGGTCTGGGGACAAATCACTTTTCTGGGTCAGGAAGATTCCTGGCTGGCAAAACTGACCGGCGCGCCGTTTCATGATTTCGCCGGATCAATCGTCGTGCATTCCATGGGCGGATGGCTGGCTTTAACCGGTGTGTATATTCTGGGACCGCGGATCGGTCGCTGGGATTCAAAGGGCAGAAGCCGGCCCATCCCGGTCAGCAACATTCCGTTTCTCGCATTGGGTGCGTGGATGCTGTGCATCGGCTGGTTCGGATTTAATGTCATGTCTGCCGCGACTCTTAAAGGCATATCAGGACTGGTTGCGATGAATTCGCTGTTCGCCATGGCCGGCGGCATTCTGTTTGCGCTGGTCGTTTCCAAAAACGATCCCGGTTTCATTCATAACGGAGCCCTGGCGGGCCTGGTCGCCATTTGCGCGGGATCGGATCAAGTGCATCCCATCGGCGCGTTTTTTATCGGCGGCATTGCGGGAATTATTTTCGTCTACGGGTTTACCTGGGAGCAGGAAAAACTGAAACTGGACGATGTGCTCGGCGTCTGGCCCCTGCACGGAATTTGTGGAACCTGGGGCGGCATCGCCTGCGGCATCTTCGGACAAAAGGCGCTGGGCGGACTGGGTCAGGTCAGTTTTGCCGCGCAATTGATCGGTTCGGTGGCCGCAGTGGTCGTGGCGCTGACGGCGGGATTCGCGGTTTACAAAACGCTGGACAAATTATTCGGCATCCGGCTGGATAAAGATGATGAATTGCGGGGCTCGGACCTCACCGTCCACAAAATCGAATCAACTCCGGAAGAAGTGACATCGCGATATTTGTAAATCGGAGGCCTGGAAGGAGGGAAGTAATTCCGTTATCCATCTGACAGCGGTGCGATTACTCTTCCCTGGCGGTTTCACTGCATTCGAATTCGGTTTCCGATTTCCACGTCACTTCAAGATTATCCGGCAGTTTGGTTTTTCGGTCGATGCGCGCCGTCTTCAAATTATCACTCGTAAGATTGGTGGCCAATGAAAGATCCGCTCCGGACAGGTTGGCCCCGCTGATTTGAGTATCCGTTAAATCAGAACCGCGGATGTTGGCTCCGCTCAAATTGGCTTCCGTCAAATCCGCTCCTTTGAAATACACACGGTTCAAAATCGAGTCGGAAAAATCGGCTCCCCTGAGGTAAGCCTCCCGGAAATCGCAACCGCTCAGGTTGCATCCGCTGAAATCCGTGCCTTCCAGTTTCGCTCCGGTAAAGTTGGCTTTACTGAGATGCGATTTCGGAATGCGCGCGCCGGAGAAATCGGACTTCATGA
This sequence comes from Nitrospinota bacterium, assembly GCA_029879645.1. Lineage (GTDB taxonomy): Bacteria > Nitrospinota > Nitrospinia > Nitrospinales > Nitrospinaceae > SZUA-226. The sequence goes on along the minus strand of JAOUPX010000036.1, from coordinate 5,977 downwards.
GCTGTGCCCCCCGCAAATCGCATTTGCTGAGATTCACGTTGCGGAAATCGCATCCCTTGAGCTGAGCCTGATTGAGCTCGGCGCGGTTCAGGTTGGAGTCGTGGAAGTCGGCTTTCAAAGCGAGCGCCTGGTTGAACCAGGAACTGCTGAGATCGGTTCCGCTGAGGTTCGCTCCGCTCAGGTTGGTTTTGTTGAAATTGGCGCGGATCAGTTTGGCCGATTTGAAATTGGCGCCGACCAGAAAACTTCCGGTAAAATCCGCGCCGTTCAAACCTGCCTCTTCAAAATTGGCCTGTTTGAGATTTGATTTCTGAATCTCCGCTTCCTTCAGGAATCCCCGGCTCAAGTCGATGCCCTCCAGATCCGCCCGGCTCAACTGGGCCTTTTCCAGCCCGTCCTTTTGCGATTCGATTTTCTGCTTGTCCAGCTTTCTGAGTTTCGCCACGAGGAAGCTCCCGAATTTACCATCCAATCGGTGAATTTTGTGAAGGGCTTATTGTACGGAGAAGGCGGTTTGGAAGTAAAGGAGAATAGGAAGGGGAGTTGCAACCTAAACCACAACCCCTCTCATATCTTTTTGTTCCAAAATTTATAATCGAAACGACCCGAAGTTGTCCCGTTATATATTGAATTCAGCGCACCTACCCGTTCCACCACTTCGGTGAAAAAAAACGGAATAATTTGCTCCTTGATTCATCAATAAAATGTAATTAAATTGATAGGTTAGGGTTCTTTGCACAGAGGTTCTCTAGTTTTACTTAAGTTAGGTTTGTTTATCAAAAAAAGGAGATGTCATGAAAACGTTATCAGGAATGCTCATTTTAGTTTTTGCCCTGTTTTTTGTAGGTTGCGCAACTCAAGAGGGTGGCAACTCCACGAACTCTTTGCAAAGCACATCCATCAGTAGTATTAGTGAAAATTACAGTGGAGGGGGCAACGAAGGCGATACTGGCCCTGATGCTTCCGACAGTGAAATTGTCAGCGGATCTCACTAGATCTGTTTTACTTGCGTGATGGGTATTGCCCCTCAAACGGCTCCCCCCCGATCAAAAGGAAAAGGGGAGCCGTGGCGCAAGCCACAACTCCCCTGAAATCTTTATGGTGTCTGTTGACGCCGGGAACTCGCTTCCAGTTTGTTTTTAATGCGCCCGGAAAATTGGGACCGTGGGGGGGAGCGTTTGCAGGCTCCCCCCCACGGGGAGTGGTGCCGAAGGTCGGAATCGAACCGACACGGGGTTGCCCCCACTGGATTTTGAATCCAGCGCGTCTACCAGTTCCACCACTTCGGCATGATGCCGGAAAAAGTTATCACACCCGGAAGAAAAGGACAACGGGGAAAGATAACCGTAGAATATTTAATGAAAACTCTGAGCCGGAGCCGGCGGTTCCAACTTCGCCTGCTCCTTGAGCCGCCGGGCGGCATCCATCATTTGCTGGGCGTTTGTATCCTCCGGATTGATCTCCAGCAGGCGGTCGAGATAGGCAATCGCCTCGTCGTATAGCCTGAACATCAGGCTGGAAGTCACCAGGTTGTTCAACGCTCCAACATATTGTCTATCCAGCTGATACGCTTGCTGAAAAGAGACGTCGGCGAAGTAAAATGATTTCATGTCCCAGAATACCATGCCCATTTCGTTATGGGCGACCGGCTGTTCCGGATGGATGGCGAGGGTGGCGCGGTAATGCTTTAAGGCTTTCCCCAGCTGACGCGACTTGTGATAGGCCCGTGCCAGGGTCAGATGCCATTCCGCCGAACCCGGAGCGTCTTCCACCGCCTTTTCGAGAAAGGGCAGGGCTTTTTCCGGTTCTCCCATGGCCAGCAGAGCCAGACCGGAATGGTAGCTCACCATCGGGTTCTTGATGCCCTGGCGGGTCAGCTCCTCATACGCCTCCAGCGCTTTGGCGTATTCCTCGCGTTTGATATGGATTTCCGCCATTTTGATCCGGGCCGGTACGTGCTTTGGATCCAACTGAAGCGTGGTGGCCAGAGATTTTTCCGCCTTGTCAGGAAACCCGTCCTTCAGATAGACCCGGCCCAGCTCATAATGAACCCGGGGTTTGTGCGGCGAGGCCTGGGCGGTTGTTTCCCAGAGAGTGCTTTCCGAACGGTAATCCTGTCCCCGTCCAAATGTGAGCGCCAGAAAAAGCACCGGAATTCCGAAACGCAACCAGCCCGCAATCGGGTGCCGTTGCCCCAGCCGGACCAGGGCGAGGGCCACAATCAGATGAATACCTATCCCCGGCAGGTAAAACCTCGGCTCGGTAACCACCGGGTCATCCATCCCCACACCATAAAAACTGGTAAAAATCAGGAGCGTCCAGAGAAAAGCCCACTGCGTCAGGGAAGACCGGATAGCCCGCACCAGGGCGAATAATGCGCCAAGGATCACCAGGGCCAGCATCCATGTCCAGTCACCAAAACCACTGACTAAACGGAAATCCGGATCGAGGTTTAAATGCATTGGAAACAGGGCCTTGGGCAAGTAATAAAAAACGAGGGCCTTGATCTGCGTCAGGATATATAACCCCGGTAAACTGCCGGTCCTTCCGGCTTCGGCCACCAGCAATGGATCGGGCGTGGTGAACTGGTAAATAAGGTAAATAACCCAGGGAATCAGAGTCAGCGCAAAAATTTCGCCTTCAATCTTCGTCTTGGAAGCGTACAACCGGTAAAAAATCCAGGCCATGAACGGCAAAGTGACCATCACCGGATGACAGGTTCCCCCTACAGCGAGACAGGCCATGACCATCAGAAAATCGATCGACCCCTTGGCCTGATTGGGGTTTTCCCTGTATACGCGTAAAAACCGGGCCAGGAATCCAAAGGTTAGAATATAAAACAGACTGGCCAAAAGGATCGGGCGCGATGAAATTAGAATGACCGCCTGGGTGTTAAGGGGATGAAGCAAATGAATCGCCGCGGTGACCGGAGGCAGCCATTTTAAAAAACTTTCCTCCCTCCCACAGAAAATCGATACCCATTCTCCGACCACCCAATACAGGGCCAGGCCCACCCCCAGATGAATCAGCAGGTTCACCAGATGGTAGCCCCAGGGAGAGCGGTGACCCGCCAAGTGATTGATTGATAAAGATAATTTTGGCAGAGACCCATTGAATATCTGGTCGACCCGGACAATATCGTTGACCTTGGAGAAATCCTGAATCACCGGATTGTCCAATATGGTGCGCACCTCCGATTCCAGAAACGGCGATTGCAAAGTTCCCAAATAGGCAAGAACCGTCGCAATCGCTAACATGAAAGCGGAAACAGCAAATGATTTTTTAGACCTAAGACTCATAGATTATAATAATCAACTAGTTATAATTACCCTATATAGGGTGTTTGAATTATTAAAAAACCGGATGTTTCTATACAATAATCATCAAAAAAAGTTTACAATGACTTAGATTAGTAAATATTTTCATAAATCTTATTAAGTTTTCTTGCAGGTTGTATCTACTCGATCAGCAGAACGGACTATTTAGCAAAAAGGTTTGCATCTATTTTTGCCCAGGTATCCTTCTTGATACTGTCTCCTGTTTATCAAATAACCTTAAATTTACCCACATCTCGAATTGAATTATGAAGCAAATCGATCAATATGCAAACATTCTGACTCTGAGAAAAATTTCATCCCTGTTCAAGACTACGTTCCGTAATGTGGACGAGCTCCTGAACATCGTTATTGAAACGGCCCAGTTCACCGTCGGTGCGCGGCACGCTTCCCTCCTCCTGCTGGATCAAAAAGCCAATAAGCTTCAGTTTTATCAGGCTTCCGGCGAGGAAACCGACCAGTTGAAACAGGTGGATATTCCACAGGGTGTCGGTCTGGCGGGTATTGTGGCCGAAACCGGGGAGGCTATTGTATCGAATGATGTCAGAAACGACAAACGCTGGTTGAGCAAGGTCAGTGAAATGACCGATATGGATGTCCAATCCATCGCCTGCCTTCCCCTTTCCATGAATGGCGTGATTATTGGCGTCGTTCAGTTTCTGGACAAGCAGGACGAAAGCACATATTCGGAAAAAGACCTGCATATCCTGCAACAGTTCGCCAAAATCATGGCCATGTTTTTCGAGGTGACCCGGAGCAATGAAATTCTGGGTGAGGAATTCGACAGGCTCCAGGAGAAGTACCGGCAACGCTACACCATTGTGGGCGAAAGCCAGGAAATACGCAAGTGTATCGCACACGCGGAAAAAGTGGCCAACTCCAAGGCCTCCATTCTGATCACAGGGGAAAGCGGCACGGGTAAGGAGCTGTTTGCTCACCTGATTCACGACCGAAGCCTGCGGCAAACCAAACCGTTCGTATCAATCAGTTGCGGCGCCCTGCCCGCTTCCATACTGGAGCGCGAACTGTTCGGCCACGAAAAAGGCGCGTTTACCGGCGCCGACAGCCGTAAAATCGGCCTGTTCGAAGCGGCCGACGGCGGCACCCTGTTTCTCGACGAAATCGGCGAAATGCCGTTGGACATGCAGGTCAAGCTTCTCCGCGTCCTTCAAGAGGAATCCTTTCTGCGGCTGGGCGGCACCACTCCCACCCGGGTCGACGTACGGATTATCTCCGCCACTCACCAGGACCTTGAAAAGATGGTGAGCGAAGGCACCTTCCGGCAGGATTTGTTTTACCGCGTCAACGTGATCAACCTGCAACTGCCGTCACTGAGGGAACGTAAGGAAGATGTCGGGGATCTGGTTAATTTTTTCATCCGCAAGCATACGCCGGAAGGACAGAAACCAAAAAAAATCCAGAAAGGATTGATCTCCTACCTCGAAGGCTACGGCTGGCCGGGAAACATCCGCCAGCTGGAGAACGCCCTCGAGCGGGCCATCGTTTTGGAAGACGGCGACGAGTTGACTCCCGATGCCTTTGCTTTCGAGTCCACTCAGTCTCCCATCGAGATCAACGTCGGATCCACCCTGAAAGATGCCAGCGATTCTTTCAGAAAATCGTTCATATCAAACACCCTCCAGTCAACCAAGGGAAACCGCACGCAGGCCGCCAAAATTCTGGACGTCCAGCGATCTTATCTGTCCCGGTTGATCAAGGAACTGGGTATCAGCTGAGATCCGCGGTTCCCGGCAATCTGACAACTGAAGGACCTTACCCTGCGCGTAGAGGACTGGTATGAGCGTGAGCCACCCACAGGATTTGATCGGCGATGACGAAAGCATTTTTTCCCTGCCGCAAATCTACTTCGAGCTTCAGGAAGCTCTGGAAGACCCCAACACGACCTATAAGGAGATCGGAGAGATCATCAGTTTCGATCCGGCTCTCTCGGCGCGCCTGCTCAAAATCGTCAACAGCGCCTTTTACGGATTTCCCTCCGAAATCGAAACCATCTCTCACGCCATCTCCATTATCGGCCGCGACCAGCTTGCCGATCTGGCGCTGGCAACGATGGTGATTTACCAGTTCCGTGGCATCCCCAACAGCCTGTTCAACATGGAAAAGTTCTGGCGGCACAGCATGGCCTGCGGTGCGGCGGCGCGTTCCATTGCCGAATTCCGGGGCGAGATCAACATCGAGCGATACTACCTGGCGGGTATCCTGCACGACATCGGAAGGCTGGTGATCCTGAAAAAGGAACCCGCGCTGGCGCGTGACACCTTTTACCGGAGCAAGAATAAACACGAAAATATTTATCAGGCCGAACGCGAACTGATGGGATTCGATCACGCCGATGTCGGCGGCGAACTGCTCAAGGCCTGGCGCCTGCCCCCGCGGCTGGTGGAAGCGGTGGCCTGCCACCACCAACCGATGTCGGCGAAAGAGTTTCTCCTCGATGCCGCCATTATTCACACCTCCGATTACATCGTCCACGCCCTGAACCTGGGAAGCGATGCCGAGTTCAGCGAGCCCCAGTTGCATCCCAAAAGCTGGGAGATCATCGGGTTGAATCCGGATGACTTTGAATTCATGAGAGACAAAGTCAAAAAGCAGTACGAAGACATTGTCAGCATGTTTTACGG
>JAOUPX010000114.1 GCA_029879645.1 Nitrospinota bacterium | reverse complement strand
TCTACGGCAACTCATCCCTCCCTCTATTCATTGATTAAGGCAGGAGGAAGCATCCCTCCCAACCTAAGCCCCCCATCCCCCTTATCCAGTGTCGCCCTTCGACAAGCTCAGGGTGACACATGCTTAGCAGCAAGTGGAGGAATCCCCCCACCCCCCTTTACAAGGAGACCATTCCATAAGTATTAAAGCAGAAGACAACAAGAATTCCCCTCCTTACCAAGGAGGGGATACAGGGGAGGTTGTGGTACCTCTTTCCTTGCATTTAAAGGTTTTTTGCCTTGTTACGAAATCCGCACCCCACCTGTATCCTCCCCTCAGCAAGGGGAGGAATATTCAAAGCCGGGTGTTATTCAAAGATCTCCTTTACAAGGGGGAGCACATCACCCGATCCCAGCCCCTCCTTGAACAGGAGGGGAGAGGCTTATTCAAAGGCCTTGTTACCAGAGCGGCTTGGATATCTTTTTTTGCTTCTGTTGAGTTTCCGGTGCAGGCTGAATATCCTCCGGTAAAGGCACTGTGTTTTGAGCCATCACTTTGGGTTGCGGAGTAAAACCATACTTGGGATTTTCCGTCCAGCCCATCCATTCTTTATTCTGGACCACAGCACGTTTCGGCGGGGCGATCTGGTTCATGTATTTAATGAGCTTTTGTGATGACTCGGGCATGCGTTTCACCTTGCCGTCCATCATGATTTCCTGCGGCGTCAGCGCGGCTTTATAATATTCCCGGTTATAGTTCACATTCGGTTTGATGACGGTGCCTTTCAGCGACACGCCGCCGAACAGTCCTTTGCTGCGGGAGTAAGAATACATATCACCCTGCAACATGATGTCCACACCCAGTTCGGCGTAGCGGCCCACCGGGCCGGCGGTCACCGCAATATCCCCGCCCAAAGTGAAATTATCTTCCAGCAGGCCCCGGATGCCGCGCTCGGTCATGACGATTAAAATCATGTCCACGGACTGGGCGCCGAACTGAAACCCAAGACTGCCTCCCAGAGTGGTGATGAATGAAGGCGGTCCCCATTGACCGGTTTTCGCGTCCCGCACGGTGGCAACTCCCTTCCCGTAACGGGCGCCGACAAAAAATCCGCCTTTCAGCATCGAAGGAAAAATTATAATCGCTTTCGCCTTGGATATGAGACCGGAGGGGATTTGCAGGTCGGGCGTGCTCATGATTTCTTCAATCACATTCCGGGAGTCTTTGAGCAATATCTGTTGTGAGGATTCGTCGGCGGCAAAGGTGCTGGTTGAAAACAGTAACACCATACCCAGCAGAGAGGACAGGATTTTCATGAGGAGGCTCCTTTGAAGTGATGGATGCGGAGAATGCGGATAACTTATTGATTATTTTTGCTTTACGCCAAAATTGAACTGCAAATATCTTACAATTCAGGAATACCAAATTCAATGCCTATATTTTAACTTTTCACACCTAACCCTAATTAATTCAATATATTAAGAATAAAGTGCCCAGACCCGAACCGGCAAAAGGCCTGAAATAGGCGATTCCGGCCTCTTTTTAAAGGCATAGACTTCATTTTCACCATCAGCGGATCGGGTTGATTTTTTACGCCACCCGTCTAACCAATAATAAATCTTTACCCGCCCCGGTTTCCCACATACCATGCAGGGTTATGAATATCGCCGGTATCAAAACTTATTTTGAGGAGGGGGGCGTATTGTCCCAAAAGCTGAACTCCTTCGAGTTCCGTCCCCAGCAGTTGAAAATGGCCGGAGATGTCGCCGCCGCTCTGGAAGAAGGCCACCATCTGATGGTCGAAGCAGGCACCGGCACCGGGAAAAGTCTCGCTTATCTGATTCCGGCGGTGTTGTGGGCGATAAAAAACGAAACACGGGTCATCGTGTCCACTTACACCAAAACCCTGCAGGAACAAATCGTGAATCACGATATCCCGTTCCTGCGCGACACGCTGGGACTGCCCTTCAAATACTCCCTGTGCATGGGAAGCGAAAACTACCTGTCCCTGCGCCGGATGAAACGGGCCAGCCAGTCCCATCTGTTCGGCAATGTGGAAGAGGATGATCAGCTGAACGAAATTTTTCAATGGGCCGGACGCACGGAAACCGGTATCCGCAACGATCTGCCCTTCGAGCCGCTGGGTTCGGTATGGGAGGAGGTTGGCCGGCAGAAGGACCTGTGCATGGGTAAGCATTGCGAAACATTTAATTCCTGTTTCTACTTCAAGGAACGGCGCAAATGGTTCGGAGCGCATTTGCTGATCGTCAATCATCATCTGTTCTTTGCCAACATCGCGAACAGCGGCGCGGTGCTTCCCCGATACGACGCGGTTATATTCGACGAAGCGCAAAACCTGGAAGAGGCCGCCACTTCGTTTCTGGGACTGGAAATTTCCAACTCCGGCCTGCTGTATTTTCTGGACCGCCTTTATAACCTCAAAACCAGGCGCGGCACGCTGGCCCGTCTGCGCGACGATTTAACGGCTGAGGTTCAGCAGAGGGTGAGCAAAGTCCGGATTTCGGTGGAAGGTTTTTTTCAGAACCTGTTCGATGAATACGGGAGGAGGGAGCGGACCCTGCGGTTTTACAATCCGCCCACTTTAAACAACACCCTGTTTATACCGTTACAGGATTTGCACGAAGCGCTGAAATCTCTCGAGCATCGGGTCTCCTCCGAAGAAGAACAATTGGAAGTTTCCGCCGCCGCCAACCGCGTCTTCGAATACAACAACACCCTCTCTGCCCTGCTCAATCAGAACATGAAGGAATACGTCTATTGGCTGGAGGTGACCCCGAAGAAAAGGTTCATTCGCGCCAAGTTGAGGGGACTCCCCATTCATATCAAAGAAGAACTGCAGGCTCAGGTGTTCTCCAAAATCGAGCGGGCGGTTCTGACCTCCGCCACCTTGACCACCAACCGGAACTTCGAGCACATTAAAGAACGCCTCGGGTGTACGCCGAAGGAGGAATCGACTCTTGATTCGCCCTTCGATTACTCCCGGCAGGCCCTGCTGTATCTTCCGAAGGATATGCCGGAACCGGGCGAGGATGTATCGCAATATGTGACCGCCCTGGCCGACCGGACGCTGGAACTGATTCACGCGACGGGCGGCAAAACGTTTGTCCTGTTTACGAGCTACGATATCCTCAATCGCGTCTACAAGATTCTTGATCCCAAGCTCCACCAGTACCAGATATTGAAGCAGGGAGATCTGGCCCCAAGCCAGATGATCAAGCGATTCAAGGAAAAGCCGTCAGTCATTTTCGGCACCAGTTCGTTCTGGCAGGGAGTCGATATTCCCGGCGATGCGCTTTCGAGCGTCATCATTACCAAACTGCCGTTCGACGTTCCCACCGAACCGCTGACGGAGGCGCGCATCGAAGATTTGAAAAAGCGATCGATCAATCCCTTCAAACACTACCAGATACCGCGGGCGATTATTCAACTGCGCCAGGGATTCGGCCGGTTGATCCGCAAGCGGACGGACAAGGGCGTGGTGGCGATTCTTGATTCGCGCATGACTCAGCGCAGTTACGGCAAGCAGTTTTTGAATTCGCTTCCCAAATGCGCACAGACGCAAAGCCTGGACGACATCAAACATTTCCTGAGCAATGGCAATCTTGAAACTCAGGACGCGGTTCACCAATAAGCGGTTTATCGGAGTTTCAGAAAATACTCCTCATGGATATTTTTCATTCCACTTGAGAATTCAATTCAGATTTGCGGGGGTTTGGTTTTTGGTCTGACAGACCAGCGGGAAGATCACGCGTTGGCAGGCTTGGAGCCTTCCTGTGAAGGAACGTTCGGCTCCTCAATATCAGAGGGCATGGAGATTTCTCTCTCAATCACCGGCATCTCTTTGGGCGGCTCTGTATCGGTCAGCAGATTTTTAAACCATTTGGAATCGCGTACAGAAGCAAACAGGTTTTCTTCGGTCAGGACATCTGCCGCAGGGAGCACCGAATGTTCCTTGCACCGCTCCAGCCACTGGCGGCAACCCGTTTCATTTGCCAACTGCGCCTGCAACCGAGCCATGTTGTAGCAAGCGGAACCCGGTCGAAATTCTTCAGCTTTCTGCAACATTCCCTTTGCCTCGGCCAGCAGGGGATGAGCGTTGATTCCCCTCTTGTTCCTGGCTTGCGCGATCAAGGCTTCTCCCATCATGTTGAGCGCTTCCGGATTGCTTTCCTCGATTTCAATAGCGGCCTGCAAAGACTGGACCGCCTTGTCGAGAATCGCATCCGCATTGGCGGTGTCCGGTTTTTTTGACCGGTTCAACAGGATGGAACCAAAATTCGCCAGTGCGGTGGCATCGTTGGGATGAATCTTTAAAGCCTGCTCATATTTTTTCTCGGCCTTGTCGAACAATTCCTCCCCTGTGCCATCCAGCTTGAGAGTGGCAAGCCGGTACAGAGAGTTCCCCCACAACATGATGGCCATGCTGTAATCGGCCTTTATTCGAAGTGCATCCTGATACTTTTCGATGGAAGACTGCACCAGGTTTTCGGCCTCCCTGCCTTCCTTATGCATGGACATCTGATAATAGGCACTTCCCACCAGAGTAAGCGCCTCAAAGTTTTTAGGTTGCAGTTTCAGCACCATGTGGAAGTGATCCATCGCCTGGGAATAAAGCATTTCCGCGTTCGCTCCTTTATAGTGGCTACCCAGCTCGAAGTAGACGCGGCCCATACGATTCAGGATTTCTATGCTTTTGGGATTGTGCTCCAATGCCTTTTTGAAATTGGCTATCGACTTTTGCAGGAACCCAACCGCCTCGTCGCCGGATTTTTTCCTGGCCATATTGTATTGACCCACGGCCCACCGGAAGTACACCCGCGGCATATCCGGCTTGAGGTTCAGAACTTCCTGATACTTTTCAAATGCCTTATTGAACATACGGTCGGAGGTGGCGTCATTTCTTAGTGAGGCCCGTTCCATCAGAACGTCGGCCCAGCCGAATTGCGCTTCGGCATCTTCCGGATGATTTTGCACAGCCTGCTGAAATTTTTCTTCCGCCATCATCAGGAAACGGTCGGCATCCTCCCCTCTCTTGGTTTTGGAAAGAATAAACAGGGATTGGCCCATTTCCACTATAGCCTCCATCCGATCCGGCTTCCCCTGCAGGGCGACTTTGAACATCTCCACCGCTTTACTGTATAACCGGATGGCATCCGCCCCCTTTTTCCTGCGCGCCCGGGAGTACATGACGTGTCCTGCGCCAAAAGCTGCATCGGAATGACTGGGTTGAACGCGAAGGCTTTCCTGAAACTGTTTGTAAGCGGATTCGTACAATTGATCTGAAGACTGGTCGTTTTTGGTTCCGGCCAAATCCGTCAATACCATACCCAGCTGGTAGCTCGCCTCATAAAAATCGGGATTCAATTCAAGCGCTTTCTTGAACTGTTGAGAAGCCTGGTCCCATAAAGCGGAAGGGTTTTCGTCCGGCGAAGCCTTGACCTGTTCGATCAGCAGTTGCCCGAGTTTAAAATAAGTTTGAGGCGCTTCGGGTTGGATTTTCAGCGCCATCTCATAATTCGTCTGCGCTTCTTTTAGTCTTTCCAGGGCTTTGGGACCGAACAGCTTGCTGGCCTCTTCAAGGGCAGTGTCCCCTTCCGCCTGATAGGCCCAGTTCAGCAAGTGTCCCAATTGCACCGAAGGGGTCTCTTCAAATTGCGCGTGCTGCTCAATCACTTTTTTCGGATTTCCGGCTATCAATCCGGTGCGTGCCGCTTGAATGGCTTTCAGCAGTTCCGGGTCGTCCACCCCTCCCGCCGCCTGCTCATCGTCGGCAATATCACTTCCCCGGTCGGGTCCCTCGAATTGCTGAATGGCCGATTTGGTCTGCTGGAGAGAAATGTCCGAAATATCCAATCCCTGTTTCTGGCCGGGCGTCGGATAAGGAGCTATCTTCTGCAGCCATTGCCCTAAAAACGTAAACGGGTAACCGATTAATTCGGGGATTCCTATCTTCATTAAACGAATCAGCGTAACGAGAAAGGTATCTGGATTTTCAGAATGAGTGTAGTTGAAGTTGGCCCGGTTGAAAACCTGGTCTTGAAGAAACCGGGGAGGTGGCTGGTTTCCCGAGAGAACCCAGAGCAACCCTTTATTGACTTGGTCCAGCCAGGAGATCTGTTCATAAATGGGGTCTTTGGAATCAGGATTGTAACCCAAAACCAACCAGGGTCCGCTTCGACCGGCGCCGGAAAAGATACCTTCCAGGGAACTGGGAACCGCGCCTAATGTCTGGCCCTTCAAATGGATAATCGATTTGGGCGGGATTAAATCGGGTTTGGTGATGGTCCCCACAGTACAGTCGAACACCGTCGGATACTCCCCTACCAGAAAACAGGCCCTTTCCAGAAGCGGGTCGGGACAGGTGGTGTAAATCCGGCTCAGAAAACCTTCTTTCAACAGGAGCGCCACGCACAGGTGGACCCAACTGACTTGAGACTTCCGTAAATAAAAGCTAAACAACTCGGATTTCTGTGTAACCGTTAAGCCGGCCGCGCAATGCATGAGATCTTTGGTGGTGGCGTGTTCATAGGCTTGAGGATAGGTTCTCTGGATCGCCGCCACCCATTCGGGCGCTGAAGGCATCCCCGCTCCCCGCGAACATTCATCGCCCAGCAACAGGGTTCCCCCCATTTATTCCATTTCGGATTCAACCAGATGGTTGATAAATTTATTTAAGGAATTTGATGACTGCATGTTCTCTGAAATTTATTAAGGGGGTTAGCAATCTATTGTTCCTGCACCCTTTGAGACATCTTACGTTTTTTATAAAACACATAAGCCGCGAACACGTTGGACCCGACAGCTGTTATCGCGATAAAAATATTCAACTGATTCACCAGAGCCATCACCAGCAGAAAATACAAAAAGTCCCGGTTGGCCAGTTCATCTTCCCAGCCGGAAGGCTCATAACTCCCCCCGCCCCTTTTTTGAAATACGGAAGCCTGCAATAACAAAAAAGAAAGTACTGCACCGGCAACGGAAAATACGCCGCAATATTTGTAAATCGGGTCTCCCGTAATTTGCGCCGCCCCCCAGCCGATCCCGAGGAAAACAGCCCAGTGAACCACGTTGTCGCCGATAATATCCAGAATCATTCCGAACCGGGATTGCTGAAACCGCAATCGCGCCAGTTCGCCATCGGTCGCATCCAGCCAGGCGGAAATCATCAGCAGAACCGCCCCGGCAACCACCATGGAATACGTCCCCTGGTAAAAAAACCAGGCCGAACCCACACCCACCACCAGATGCATCCAGGTGACCTGGTTCGGCGTCACCGGTGTGTCGATAAACAACCGGGTGAACTGCCGGGAGAAAAACCGGCTGACCCAGCGGTCCATAAAACTGTCCGTGGCCATCCCGCCCCGGGTCAACAATCGTTCCCGCTGAATCTTGAAATCTGCTTCCCGCCTGACGCGGGTTTCGGGACTCCCGGCAAAAACCACTAAATTCTGACCGGCGTTTTTTTCCTGGCTTCCATCCGGAGCACTGCCGGAGGAAATTTCACCGGTCTCAACCAAATCCTGAATCACATTCAGGGCCGCTTGACGGGAAATCTCAATCCCGCGGGCCGCTTCAGCGCTTTTGGGATTTCCTATCCCCGCCAGGGCATCGGCAATATCGGTTTTGTCATGCAATGCCCCGCCGTTAACCAGCAAACGGCAGGACTCATCCTGCACGATCCGATCCAGCGCCTCCGGGTCCAAAACCCATTCCACCTCACCCTGCACGCGGGAATCTTCCACCAACCGCCTCAAAGGTTCCGCCTGTGAGGAGTTCAGCGCCGGATGATAAACGGCCACCCGCTCCACGCCACCCCTTTGCAGGTTCAAAAGGTTCAGCAATAGAAACGGAACCCCGACGATTTTCCTGCTATACCAGTCCCCCGGATGCGACGTGTCGGGAGGCGAAGCCAGAATCAAAATGGCGCCCGGAGGCTTCTCCATTCGTTTTTCCCTGGGAGGATTCGCCTGTTCAGTCACTGTCGAGCATAGGTTACCGGGGTTATTTACACTAACATTGAATAGCATTAGGATAACAGGAACGATATCAATTTCAAGTGGTTATATCAATTTGGAGGGAAAATAAACTGTTGAAAAAATGGACCTTGAAGGACCCGGAATGGGCGCTGATCCGCCGGAATATTTGATAAATTTGAGGTGAAACGCTGCCGCTCTCTTCCCGCCACACATCCTGGCTTCCCCCTTCCACCGTAACATTCAGACTTTTTTTCATCCCCATTCGGAAAACTTATGGTTTTAGGGGTAATATCCGTTATTCCTTGTAACCGATGGCGAAAATTCTCATCAAAACCCTGACACACAATTCGCAAGCTTTACAAAAAGGACCCTTGGGTACCGCTGGCAGGGGGGTAACCTGCTGTATCGCTCCCGGGTTTTGAGTATAATGGACGAATAACAATCCAGGCCTTCCATTGAGGAGGCCGACAGGAAAGCCATGTCGCAGGATAAAATTCTCAAACTCCTGGAATTGACCAAGTCCAGCAACGATGCCGAGGCGCTGAACGCCATTCGCAAGGCCAACGACATCCGCGAGAAGGCGGGTCTGCAATGGGAGGAGGTCTTCGCCAAGTCCGTCACCACCTACAAACCCTCCAACCTGCCGCCCATCTTCGGCATGCACTCCAGGCAACCCCAGTTTCTGACCGTCGAAACCATGTTCCGCGAAATCCTGAACCGCGACCTCAGCGACCTCCTGCGCACCAAAATCGAGCAATTGAAATACGTCTACGAATGGACCCAGTCGCTGGACGGCGACGAAGTCAGCACCCTCATCAATACCTACAATCGGAATTACCTGTAAAATTCCCTGGCATATCGCCCGTTTTGCCTTACCCTGAGTAAATAGCCTGTAAAATGATTGTTTGTTTACTGGGAGAAGTTTGGTGGGATATTTTTTGCTCTGGCTGGAGGCGATGGCCTCGGCACTACTGGGCGTGGCGGTGGTGTTTGCCTGTTCCGGACGGCTTAAAAAATGGCCGTCACTGTGGCCCATCCTTTTGGCTTTACTGCTCTGTGTGCCGGCTATAGCCGCAACCGTATTCGCGGGATTTTTATTCTTCGAGAACATCCATCCGCAATGGCTGTTTC
>JAOUPX010000035.1 GCA_029879645.1 Nitrospinota bacterium | reverse complement strand
ATGCGGGGCATGAAGTTACGGTAGTCGACGGTCCCGGGTCGGCCCCCCGAAATTTTTTTGATTTCAAGGGAGTTCGCGTGCGGGGCTTGACCAAAGAGGAAATCGTAGAGCGCATTCCGGAAGATTCCGAAGTCATCGCCCTGGGATGCATGTTCACTTCCAACTGGGTGTATGTCCGGGAAATCGTAAAAGATATCCGACAATTACCTGCACGAAATCGTACTGGTCGACGACAACAGCCGCGACCGGACGGCTGAAGTTGCTGGACAACTTGGCCGGGAGGATGCCCGGGTTAAACTGGTGAAACGCAGTATGCCGAATGGTGTTGGCCGGGCCCTGCGCGACGGCCTCGCCGCCGCAAGCGGCGATTACATCCTGCTCATGGATTGCGATTTTCAACACATCCTTCCGGAACTGACGGGTTTGTTCGAGGCCGCTCATCAGGGAGCCGACGTGGCTATCGGAAGCCGTTTTTCGCGCGACAGCGTTCTTTTAAATTACCCGTTTACCAAAATTCTGGCCAACCGGATCTTTCATTTAGCGGCGCGGATCCTGTTCTGGAAATACCTTCGCGACCTGACCAACAATCTTAAACTGATGAAGAAAGAAGTGGCCCGCAATATTCATCTGGAATCGGATGATTTTGCGGCCAATGCCGAAACCGGCCTGCAACCCCTGTTGCTGGGATACAAAGTCGTGGAAGTGCCCATCTCATGGATCAACCGTTCGGTGGATATGGGGTTTTCCAGTTTCAACCTGAACCAAACCGGACCCAATTATTTAAAGGTCTTTTTTCGATTGTTTGTCCGGCGTTTCATGGGAAAGGAAGTCGTCCTGCCCGCCTCAAAGCAACCCAACCCCGATACACCCTGACGCAAGACAATCACCCTCTTTAGAGAACATTCCCTCTGATACCCACAACGCACTTTTTTTCAATATTTTGTAGCGTACTCAAAAATAATCCGTTATATTAAAAGAATCCAATAGATAGAAAAAAGGCTCATGACGGAAACGGTTTTCTTGCCCAAAATCCTGGTGGTCGACGATGAGGTGAAGATGTGCTTCACCCTGACCAAACTCTTCGAGCTGAGCAACTATTCCGTAGCGGTCGCTCACAATGGACTGGAAGCTCTGGATAAAATCGATAGCTTCCAGCCCCATTGCATGTTGCTCGACATACGCATGCCCAAAATGAGCGGCGTGGAAGTTCTCAAAAAGGTGAGACAGGAGCATCCGGAAATTGTAGTGCTTATGACCACCGCCGTGGTGACAGAGGAAAGCCGAAAGGAATGCCTCGATGCCGGAGCTGTTGAATATCTAATCAAGCCGATAGATTTTAAAGAACTCCTCAAAATAATTCAAAATCATATTCATCCCACCGCCAAATCCTGACTTATTCCCCGGGTTCCTGATCGCCTGAATTCTTTTTTTTGCGCGACTGGATTATATTAAAGATAAAATAAGCGCAATAGGGAATCATCAATCCGAAAACCAGGGTCCCCCAGGTCTTACCGCTGTCTCCGTAACGCATGGCGAGGGTATCCAGAGGACCTGTGTAGACCCAGAATCCATAAATCAAAATGACGACCGCCAGCAACAAACCCTTCAACCGTTTCACCATCAACCTGGCCTCTGCAAAATTTATTTTGCTTCTTTTCACCTATATGGGGACCACGGCCCATGCCGCCCCCAATATTCTTGTTGAAAATTACCCAAACGGTCAACTGCATTATAAAGTCGAGGTCGATAGCCGTCAGGAACCCCACGGCTGGTACCGTGAATACACCGAAGCCGGTATGCTGAAATCCGAACGCCAGTACGACCACGGTGTCCGCCACGGCATCAGCCGTCTATATTACACGACCGGCGAGCTGATGACCGAATGGAATTATCGAGAAGGCAAACGGCACGGACCCAGCCTCGGTTACTTTAAGAACGGCCAACTCAAGGATCAGGGCGCCTATCTGGACGATAGGCTCGAGGGCGAGGTGCTCAAGTACTATCCGAGCGGGGCACTCAAGGCGCGCATGTTCTTTAAAGAAGACCGGCTGGAAGACGAATCCACAATTTATTACGAAAACGGACAGACACAACATATTTATCGTTATTTTAAAGGGCGCGTGTGGACCCGAAAAGACTACAGCCCAGACGGCAAGCTCCTGAGAAAACAGGAGTTTCCTATACCGCCCAACCTTCCCTGATCATTCTGAAGATATCCTGCCGAAATTCACCCCGTCCGGAATCTTTAGAGATATAATAACCTCAGATGAAAACGCACCGGGTCCCCCAGGACACACAACAAATCACTGAATTGAAAGCCCTGCTGGTAGGGGTGGAAATCATCGGCGCCGGTGCTCCCGGCCATTCTCTGGAAGAACTGGAGGGACTGGCCCGCACCGCCCGTTACACGCCCGTCGGCTACTTTACCCAGCGCCTGACGTCCATCAACCCGAAAACCTTTATCGGCAAAGGCAAGGTGGAGGAGTTGGTCACGGCGGTCAAGCATCACGAGGCCGATGCGGTGATCTTTGACGAAACGCTCACTCCGGCACAAACGCGCAATCTGGAAAATATCCTGAAATGCGGGGTGGTGGACCGGCCGTGGATCATCCTTGAAATTTTCAAGGACCATGCCCGCACTCGGGAATCCAAAACGCAGGTCGAACTGGCGCGGTTGAAGTACGCCCTGCCACGCCTCACCAAAATGTGGACCCACCTTTCCAGACAGAGAGGCGGCATTGGCATGCGTGACGTCGGTGAAACGCAGATCCAGTTGGACCGGCGCATCATTCGTGACAATATCGCCAAGCTCAACCAGCAACTCAAACGCATCCATCGCGAACGACAGACTCAAAGGAAAGCACGCCAAAACGCCTACCAGGTTTCACTGGTCGGCTACACCAACGTCGGCAAGTCTACTCTGATGAACTGTCTGACCGGAACCGATACGCTGGTCGAAGACAAACTGTTCGCCACCCTCGACTCCACCGTACGTAAAGTAAAAAAGAATTTTCCTTATCCGATCCTGCTGGCGGACACCGTCGGATTGATCGACAAACTGCCGCACGATCTGGTCGCCTCGTTCAAAAGCACGCTCGACGAAATCCGCAATGCCAACCTGCTCCTGCATGTGGTCGACATCAGCCATCCCGATTTCGGAAATCAACAGCGCATTGCGGAGGAACTCATTCGCGAAATGGGAGCGGAAGACATACCGGTCGTGCTGGTCTTCAACAAAATCGATCGGATCAAAGAGGATGACGATACCCTTGGGCGCATGAAACGCCAGTTTCCCCAGGCGGTCTTCATTTCATGCCAGAAAAACCTGGGTATGGACGATCTCAGGAAAGCCATCGTCAGGGAATATGAGTCGAACCTCCTGCCCTACAGGGTAGAACTGAATTATCCGCATAACAACCTGATCCAGGTTATCCGGAAGTACGCTTTGGTTGTTAAGGAAGATTACCGGAAAACTTCGGTCGCTCTCGACTTGCGGGTATGGCCGCAAAACAAATCCAAACTGTTGGAAATTTTGAACACCCTTCCCAAACCGACAGTCGGCTAGAAATCTATACCACGATCAGATTGGCGTGGTTGACGGCAAGTTTTTTCTTGCCCGCTTTCTTGAAGAAAACCACCACTTTCCAGTCGCCCTCATTGCCCTCGCGGTTCACCACCACACCGGAACCGAACTTGGGATGCAGGACCTTGGTGCCGATGCAATAATCGCCGTCTTTATACGATGTCCGTGGCGTGGCCTCCGGCAGGGACACTTCCGGCTGACTGCGGTGGTCATAAGAAGGCCGGGCTTCGTATCCGCCCATGGACATCTCTTTCTCCAGAACTTCACCGGGAATGGCGGAAAGAAAATCCGACGGCTGGTATGTGTAAGTATTACCGTAAATCCGTCTCTGCCGGGCATTGGCCAGCATCAACCGTTTTTTGGCTCGCGTAATGCCGACATAACACAATCTCCTCTCCTCCTCGAATTCCTCGTTGTTGGACATGGAGCTTGCGTGGGGCAGTAAACCGTTCTCAACACCGATCATGCACACGCCCTCAAACTCGAGACCCTTGCAGGTATGAAGAGTCATCAGAGGCAGAACTCCCCGGCTGTCGTCGATTTTATCCTGGTCCGAAACCAGCGCAGTGGTATCCAGGAAATCCCTGAGGGTATTTTGCGGATTCTGCTCGGCAAACTGCTGGACAGCAGAATACAACTCATTCAGGTTTTCCAGGCGGCTGCGGGCCTCCACAGAGTTTTCCTTCTCCAGCTTGGACATGTAGCCGGTTCGCGCCAGAATTTCATTCAAAAATTCCTCGGGCGCCCGTTCTTCATAAATCATATGCAGTTGGTCCATCAACGAGACAAACTGTGAAATCTTTTTAGCCGGACCGGTGGATACAATGTTCTGGGGTTCGGCCTGCCTGAGACCTTCCAGCAGGGATACGCCATGCTGGTCGCAAAACGCTTCTACTTTATCAAGCGACGATTTCCCTATACCCCTTACCGGTACGTTGACGATGCGTTTCAGCGAAACCGAGTCGGTGGGATTCAACACCACCCGCATGTAAGCGAGGACATCTTTCACCTCTTTACGTTCGTAAAACTTGAGTCCGCCCACCACCTGATAAGGCAGTTCCAACTGGCGCAACCGATCCTCCACCACCCGCGACTGGGCATTGGTACGGTACAAAATCGCCATGTCGTTGAACGACAGTCCGTCTTCGTTGGCCCATTGCTGGATGCGTTCGCACACCGCGCGGGCCTCGTCGGTTTCGTCTGCCGCCCGGTAATAAATAATTTTTGCTCCCGCGCCATTTTCCGTCCAAAGCGTTTTATCCTTGCGGGTCATATTTTCCCGGACCACAGCCCCCGCCGCCTTGAGGATGTTCTGCGTCGACCGGTAATTCTGCTCCAGCTTAATGACCTTCGTTTCAGGAAAATCCTTCTCGAAGTGCAAAAGATTTTCTATATTCGCCCCCCGCCAGCGATAAATACTCTGATCGTCATCACCCACCACGCACACGTTCTGCCGGCTCTCCGTCAATATCCGCACCAGGTTGTATTGCGTTACGTTGGTATCCTGAAACTCATCGACCAGAACATATTGGAACCGGTGGTTGTAGTACTCCTTGATGGAGGAATGATTGCGCAAAAGGTGGACTGACAACATCAACAGGTCGTCGAAGTCGAGACCATTATTGTCGCGCAGGGCCTTCTGGTAGACTGGATAAACTGTGGCCGCTTTCAGTTGTGAACCGTAGGCATAATTATCCAGCCGGATATCGCTCGGGAACAGGTAATCATTTTTGAACCCGCTGATGTGCCCAAGAATAGATTTCGGCGGAAACGCCTCTTCATTGACGTTCGCCATCTTCATGCATTTTTTGACCAGAGACAATTGATCTTGGGAGTCATAAATCACGAAATCGTTGCTGTATCCCAACTCATGAATGTGCTTGCGCAGAAGCTTCAGGCAAAACGAGTGAAAGGTGCTGACCCACGGATAGGTATCAGAAGCGCCCAGCTTCTGGTACACCCGGTCGAGCATTTCCTTCGCCGCTTTGTTGGTGAAGGTAATCGCCAGTATCGATTCCGGCGGCACCTGCTTTTCCCGGATCAGATAAACGATGCGGAAGGTAATGGCCCGCGTCTTGCCGGATCCGGCCCCCGCGACCACCAGCACCGGGCCTTCGGTATTATGAACTGCTTCAAGTTGTTGTGGATTGAGTTCGTCTGAAAACATTGAATAAAGATTTCTGTTGGAGGATTAGCCGCGATCCGGAGCCTTGTCCAAAACCACGGTAAGAATCATTTTCTTTCCATTGCGGATCAGCACTACCTGAAGAGATTTTCCGGCCGGCGCATGGGCGCACATCAACGGTAAGTCACGGGAATTGCGCAGTGGCTGGTTATTGAATTCCACGACCACATCACCTTCCATAACTCCCGCCTTGGCCGCCGGACTGTCCTTCACCACCTGAACTATGTACGCCCCGTGGGCGTTTTTCAATCCCAGCCGTTCCTGGATATCGATGGTGATTTCCTGAATCACCACTCCCATCCAACTGCGGTCCACTTTCCCCTTTTCCTTCAACTGCGGGAGAATCCGTTTAGCCAGATCAATCGGAAGGGAAAACCCGAGTCCTTGTCCCTGGGCGAGTATCATGGTGTTGATTCCCACCACCTCGCCGCGGGTGTTGATCAGCGGTCCGCCACTGTTTCCGGGATTGATCGGTGCGTCGATCTGAATAAAATCATCAAACGGGCTGGCACCCAGCGAACGCCCTTTGGCGCTGACGATTCCCACAGTCACCGACTGCTCCAGACCAAAGGGACTCCCGATCGCCATCACCCATTCGCCGATCTTTAAACGTTCCGAACTGCCCAACGGCAAAACCGGCAAAGGTTCCGGAGATTTTATCTTGACCAGCCCGATATCGGTTATTTTATCAAAACCAATCACCTGCCCCCGGAATAAACGCCCGTTGGCCAGCGCCACCTGAATTTCATCAGATCCTTCGATAACATGGGCATTGGTCAGAATAAATCCCTCTTTATTGATGATAAATCCCGACCCCTCCCCTTTCTGCCGGAACTGTCCGGAAGGCGGCACGCCGGGAGAACTCGGTACCTGCCCCCAAGGAAAGTCCCCGAACGGTTGCACCGGTACCCGCTCCAGCACACGAATGTTCACCACCGCCGGGCTGAGCTGTTCCGCCAGGTCGCTGAACAGGGATAATCCCAGGCCTCCTTTGTCCAGCGTCTTTTCCGGCTTTTCGGTCCATAATGGGTTTGGATCAGAAAATACAGGTGAAACTACAACTAAAGACACGGCCCAAAACACGAATAATCCCAAAATAATTCTTCTGGTTCGAAGATAATGTCTCATTGGATTTCTCCGCGATAGGAATCAACCATAATGAAGCTTCAGCATATCATTTTCGAAAGGCCAACTGGAGGCTTTGGTTTAAATCAAACCAGATGTTCCCAGACCACCGCCGCCAGCGCTTCAATAAACAGGGGAGAGGTATTGAGTGATTCGGTCCGGTAAAGATCGATGTCCCGGTCCGCAGCGTATTTTTTGAAAGCGATATCGATATCGTACAAAATTTCGATATGATCACAGACAAATCCGACCGGAACGACAAGCACCGTTTTACCTCCGGCCTCTGCGATTTTATCGAGGGTTTCCTCGACGCTCGGTTCCAGCCACGGTACGGGTATCATACCCTGGCTCTGGTACGCCTGGTGCCAGTTTGGAATATCAACCCTCTGCAAAATCCCATGAAGTGTTTTGCCGTATTCCTCTACGTATGGGTCACCGAACATATCAACCGAGTCGGAGGGGATACTGTGCACGGTAAAAATGGTATGAAAATCTTTCTTACCCTTGGCCTTTAAATCCACCTCGGCAGCCCGATAGCGTTCCACAAATGCGTCAATCAACAACGGTTGATTCGGCCAGCGAGTGATGAATTGAGTTTCCAGCTTGTCCGTTCTCCAACCTGAAAAAGCTTCCTGAAACGACTTTTGGTAACGCTCGGTGCTCCATTTGCTGTACTGCGGCGCCAGGCACAAGCCCACGATCCTCTCCGCGCCATCGTTGATCGCCTGGGCCACCGCATCCCTGATATAGGGACTCCAGTTGCGCATCCCGATGTACACCTTGAATTCATCCTCACCCTGATTCAAAAACTTCTCCAGGGCTTCCGCCTGGGCAGTAGTGATGTCCAGGAGAGGCGACCGTCCGCCGATTTGCTTGTAGCGGCTGGCCACTTCCCCGATCACTTCCGGAGAAGAGTTGGTGCCGCCGCGAATATTCTTCAGGTAACGGGGAATATCCAGCACGCGCAAGGGTGCGCCATGCGCCAGCAGAATGACGGCGGTTTTCAGTTTTTTGGGTGACGTGGCAGGGCTGGTCATTTGAATTGGTATTCGTGCACCATATCCACCACCGCTTTGACGTGGTCGACCGGGGTGTGTTGCAGGATGCCGTGCCCGAGGTTGAATATATGTCCGGGACGTCCTTCCGCCCGGCGGAGGATGTCGTGTACCTTTTCTTTGATTACCGGAATCGGCGCGAACAGGATATTGGGATCGAGGTTGCCCTGAATCGGCGTGTCGTGACCGATCTGCTTCCAGGCGTCATCCAGATTGATACGCCAGTCAAAACCCATCGCGTCGCCACCCGCTTCACGAATTTGCGGAAGCATGCTGGAGGTGCCGGTGCTGAAATTGATGACCGGTACACCGGCATCTTTCAGTCCATCGAACACGCGACGCGTATGCGGCAGAATGTATTTCTGATAGTCGCCGGGACTGAGGCATCCGACCCAGCTGTCGAAAATCTGAAGGGCCTGCGCCCCCGCCTTCACCTGCATCTTGAGGTAATCGACCAGCACGTCGGAGACTTTCGTCATCAGCATCTGCCAGGTATCCGACTCATCGTACATCATCAATTTGGTGGTGGTGAAATCCTTCGACTTGCCGCCCTCCACCATATAACTGGCGAGGGTGAACGGCGCGGCGGAAAATCCTATCAACGGCATCTTATTGGAAATTTCTCCCCGCACCATTTTGATGGCCTCGCCGACATAACCCAACTGTTCCTCGGAGTTCACCGGTTTCAGCGCTTCGACATCTTTACGTTTTCGCACCGGACGTGGAATGGAAGGACCATCGCCCGCCGTGAACTCCAGGCCGGTGCCCATCGGCTCCAGCGGCAGCAGAATGTCCGCGAAAATGATGGCGGC
This sequence comes from Nitrospinota bacterium, assembly GCA_029879645.1. Taxonomy (GTDB): domain Bacteria; phylum Nitrospinota; class Nitrospinia; order Nitrospinales; family Nitrospinaceae; genus SZUA-226. Next base: position 17,978 of record JAOUPX010000035.1, on the reverse strand, counting down.
ATCCACTCCCAGCACATCGAGAGGTTGCAGGGTGACTTCGCAGGCCAGCTCCGGGGTTCTGCACAGCTCCAAAAATGAGTGTTTCTCCTTGAGGTCCCGGTAGACCTTCATGTAGCGTCCCGCCTGACGCATGAACCAGACCGGGGTGCAATCCACCGGCTCGCCCCGAAGTGCCTTCAGAAATCGGAAATCTCCGTTTTTATCCATTCCACCGCCTTGTAAGTTTGAATTCAAAGATTTTGATTATAGGCCGGGTATCCCACCAATATCAAACCGTTTTTAGCCGCCGGACCTCATTTAAAACCAGCGCGTCCATCTCCCCTGAAATAAGGGGTTCCACCGTCTCCAATGCCCTTTTCCCCAGCAGTTCGCCAAGGGCCCAGATGGCGTGGGAGCGGATCAGAGGCTCCGGATCTGAAAGTGCCCGGGTAAGTACCGGAACGGCCTCCGGAAAACCCGAATTTCCCAGCGCCACCGCCACATTGCGCAACAATCCCCGGCGTTTGATGCGTTTCACCGGGCTCTTGCGGAAACGGGCGCGGAAGCCTTCATCATCCAACTGCATCAATTCGATCAGAATTTTAGTACCCTCCCGTTCCTGAAAAGCAGGCTCCTGAGTCGCCACGGCATAGGAATTCCACGGGCAGACAATCTGGCAGTCGTCACATCCGTAAATCCGGTTGCCCAGGGCCCTGCGATATTCATGGGGTATGGCCCCCTTAAGCTCTATAGTCAGGTAGGAGATGCATTTTCTGGAATCGAGGACATAGGGGGCGACAATGGCCCCGGTCGGACAGATATCGATACAGGCGGTGCAGGTTCCGCAATGGTTTTCCGCCGGTTCAGAGGACGGCAGGGCGACATCCACCAGTATCTCAGAAAGGAAATAATAGGACCCCACCCCCTCTGTAAGCAGGTTGGTATGCTTGCCGATCCATCCCAGCCCGGCCCTCTGCGCCAGCGGTTTTTCGAGGACAGGGCCGGTATCGACATAGCTTTTACTGCTACAACCCGGAAATTGCTCGGCCAGGCAGGCCTCCAACTCCCGCAGACGGGGCTGGATGAGGTCGTGGTAATCCAGATTCCTCGCATAATTGGAAATATCGCCGGTGGCGGAATCCTCCAGAAATTTCATGGTTCGCGGGGCAGTAAAATAAGGAGTACTGAGGCAAATGATGCTTTTCACGCCGGGCAGAACCAAATCGAGGTCCTGCCGTTTGGCCCCGCCGCGTTCCATATAATGCATTTCCCCGTGGAAATTCCGGTCGAGCCACTGCTGAAACCGCTCCCCGGCCTCCGCAACATCGGGCAGAGCCACGCCGAACCCCTCGAACCCCAGTTCCAGGGCTTTATGGCGGATTTTATCCAGTTTTTTTCGGATATCCTTGCTTTCGGTCATTTTGAATATTATTGATATACACCGAGGCTTTTGATAGGGTGAAGCCTCATTTCCCTAAAAAAAGCCCAACTCTAATGAATAAAACAGGTTACATCTACCACCCATTATACTTGGAACACGATACCGGCCAGCATCCGGAAAACTCCGGGCGTCTGATAGCGATTGAGAACCACCTGAAAGATTCTGAAATCAACGCCCGGTTGCAGAGGTACGAGCCGCGGCCGGCCACGATTGACGAAATCGGACTGAACCATGCCGCCGGTTATGCCGAGGCGATAAAACGGAAAATTGAAGAAGGCGCCACCAGCCTGGATCCGGACACTTCAGTTTGCACAAAGTCATACGACGCCGCCCTGCTCAGCACCGGCGCCGGATTGAAGGCAGTCGATCTGGTGCTGGACGGCACCTGCGATAACGTGTTCTGCGCGGTGCGTCCACCGGGGCACCATGCCGAGCATGACCGGTCGATGGGATTCTGCCTGTTCAACAACGTCGCCATTGCCGCGGATTACGCCATCGAAAAAAAGGGACTCAACCGCGTGTTCATTTTCGACTGGGACGTGCATCACGGCAACGGTACTCAGCACTCGTTTTACGACAAGAGCAACGTCTATTACAGCAGTGTCCACCAGTACCCGTTTTATCCCGGCACCGGAGCGGCGGATGAAACCGGCACCGGGGACGGCCTGGGCACAACGCTCAATTTTCCGTTACGCGCCTATTCACGGGACGAGGATTACCTGGCGCTGGTCAAAGACAAGCTCATCCCGGAAATGATCCGGTTCAAACCGGATCTCATTATTCTTTCCGCCGGGTTCGACGCGCATGCCAATGATCCTCTGGCGCAAATGGAAGTCTCAACCGAATGTTACGGCGCCATGACCGGGTTGATGGTCACCGCCGCGAATGAAATCTGTAACGGACGCCTGATCTCCATGCTGGAAGGCGGTTACGATCCGGATGCTCTGGCTGGGTCCGTTCATGCACATTTGAAAAATCTGATATCATAAATTTAAGGAATCGATTTCATCATGTTGCAACAACACTTGAGACAACTCACCGATAAAGTCATCGAAGCCCTGAATGTGGGCACGATGGAGATGGTCAATCTGCGTCAAACCCTCCTGACTCCCGACTTTATCCTGATCGGCCTGCTGGAGCAACAGGATTCGCGAATTGCCAAACTGCTGGAAACCTATTACCCCGAAGACAAAAAACTGACCCGGAAAATTCTGGACCGGCTGTTCGAGCTCCAGGAAGGGGAAACGAAACATGAGGAACAGGAAATCCAGCACATTCATCTCGCCAAGGAAACCGATACGCTGTTCGAAATCGCCCTGGACGAAGCAAAAAAACTGGGAGACCGTTATGTCAGTGTCGGCGCCATGTTCCTGGCCCTGTTCGATTCGCGCGTAGGACGGACTGCGGACGTCCTCCAGGAATTCGGATTGAGATACAGCAAAGTGAAGGAAGACCTGGAAATCATGCGAGGCGGTATCAACATCGACGAAAAAGACGGCGAAGGGAAGATGGATGTGCTCAGCCAGTACACCACTGACCTGACCGACATGGCGCGGCGCGGAGACCTCGATCCCGTTATCGGACGCGAAAAGGAAATCGACCGCATCATCCAGATCCTTTCGCGGCGCAAGAAAAACAATCCGGTTTTGATCGGCGAGCCGGGCGTCGGGAAGACCGTTATCGTGGAGGGGCTGGCCCAGAAAATCGTCAAGGCCGAGGTTCCCAATTCCCTGCTGAACAAGCGCGTCAAGGTTCTGGAAATGTCCGAGATCATAGCCGGCGCAAAAATGCGCGGCGAATTTGAAGAGCGCATGAAAGCTGTGAAGGATGAAATCATCAGCGCGCATGGAAGCATCATTTTGTTTATCGATGAACTTCATACCATCGTCAGCGCCGGCGCAGGAGCAGGAGGTGTCGACGCCTCCAACATGCTGAAGGCCGCACTCTCCAAAGGGCAACTGCAATGCATCGGGGCCACGACACTGGACGATTACAAAAAAAGCATTGAAGAGGACAAAGCTCTCGCCCGCCGATTCCAGCCCATACTGGTTGATGAGCCTTCGGTAGATGAAACGGTAGCCATATTGGAAGGGATCAAATCCAGATATGAAAAACATCATTCCATTCAATTCCAGCCGGAAGCCATCCGCGCCGCGGCCAAGCTGTCGGAGAAACACATTTACGACCGCGCCCTGCCCGATAAGGCGGTCGACCTGCTTGACGAGGCGGGCGCGCAAAAACATCTGGCTCTGATTTACGTTCCCCCCGTCATCCAGCAACTTGAAAAGGAGCGCAACGAAATCATCAAGGAACAAAAAGCCGCCTTTGACGAACAGGACTTTGAAACCGTCGCCCGGCTTCGTCAGAGCGTTCTGGAAATAGACAATAAGCTCAGTGCCGAAAAGAAAAATTGGAATACAGAACTGGACAAGGTCGATCACTCCGTAACCGAAGAGGATATCGCCAACGTGGTGGCCACCTGGACCGGTATCCCGGTGAACAAAATCCGCGAAACGGAAACCGCCAAGCTCATGAACATGGAAGAGAATCTGCACAAGCGGGTGATCGGTCAGGACAACGCCATTGTCGCCATCAGCAACGCGATCCGCCGCAACCGCGCCGGGCTCAAGGACAAAGACCGTCCCATTGGTTCGTTCCTGTTCCTCGGCCCCACCGGTGTCGGTAAAACCGAGTTGGCCAAAGCGCTGGCGGAGTTTCTGCTGGACGACGAAAACCGGCTGATCCGGCTCGATATGTCCGAGTACATGGAAAAGCACTCCGTGTCCAAGATCATCGGCTCGCCGCCCGGTTACGTGGGTTACGACGAAGGCGGGCAGTTGACCGAAAAAGTGCGGCGTCACCCTTACTCCGTCATTCTACTCGACGAATTGGAGAAGGCGCATCCCGACGTATTCAACATTTTATTGCAACTGCTGGACGACGGACGGCTGACCGACGCGCACGGACGGGTCACCAGTTTCAAGAACGCCATCATTATCGGCACCTCCAACATCGGAACGCAATCAATCACCGAGGGTAAAACGAAGGGCATCGGCTTTGCTGTCGTGGATGATCCTTCCAAGGACTACAACCAGGTGCGCTCGATGGTATTAAACGAAGTTCAGAAATTATTCAAACCGGAGTTCCTCAATCGGCTGGACGATCTCATCGTGTTCCACAAACTTCAACCGGATGAGGTGAGACGCATCGCCGACCTGATGCTGAATAATCTGGCCAAGCGTCTGAAGGAAAGCGAAATGACGCTGGATGTCACCACCACGGTAAAAGACGAGTTGGCCAAAGAGGGTTTCAGCGAGATGTACGGAGCCCGGCCTCTCCGGCGGTTGATTGAGGATAAAATTGAAAACGCCATTTCCATGCGCATCATCAATGGAGAGTTCAAACACGGCGATACGATTTTCGTCGATTTCAAAAACGGCGATTACGTATTTACCGTAAAATAAACTCCAATCCTCGGATACGATTTTGGACTCGATTCAGAATTCACATCGGCGAATGGCTGTCATCGCCCTGCTGGTGGGCCTGGGAGTGGTTCTGCACCGGCTGGAAGCCCTGCTTCCCCTGCCAACCCCCTGGGTCAAGCTGGGCCTGGCAAACATCATGACCCTGATCGCCCTGGTGTTTCTCGGATTCCGGGCGGCTCTGCAAGTGACCCTGCTGCGCGTTTTACTGGGATCGGTGTTGGGCGGAACGTTTCTCAGCCCTACATTCTTTTTGAGTCTGGCGGGCGGATTGGCTTCGGTCGGCATGATGGGCCTGTTGTACCGTGAAGGGCGGCGGGCCTTCAGCCTGGTGGGCATCAGCGTAGCGGCGGCCTATGCCCACACCACCGCAATTTTTGTGTGCGTGTTCTTCCTGTTCATTCATCAAAGCGTATTTTTCAATCTTCTTCCGGTATTCCTGACCTTCTCACTGGTCTCCGGGATTCTCACCGGCCTGCTGGCGAACAACGTCACCCGGCACCTGACCAACGAAGGCATATCCTTTTCAAAGTAGCGATTTACCGCCCTTAACAATGTTTTAGACTTCCCCATAATTTTCATTTACACTAATTTTCTAGCCATATTTTTAATCTCTGACCTTCATCGAACTTTGACGGAACCCATGAAGCTTTCAATTGTCATCCCTGTCTATAACGAGAAAAATACTCTCCACACTTTATTGACCCGTGTGGAAGCGGTGGACTACGAAAAAGAGATTGTACTGGTAGACGATTGTTCCACCGATGGCACACGCGAACTCGTGGAGAATTATAAAGATAAGGAAGGGTATACGGTAATGCTCCACCCCCACAACCGGGGCAAAGGCGCCGCGCTCCGCACCGGATTCGCCCACGCATCGGGAGATATCATTATCATCCAGGATGCGGACCTGGAATATGATCCCAAAGATTACGGCAAACTGCTGGAACCGATCCTCGACGGTCGAGCTGACGTCGTTTATGGATCGCGCTTTCTGGGTGGCCCCCACCGGGTGCTGTTTTTCTGGCATTACCTCGGCAATATGGCGCTGACCACCTTGTCCAATATAATGACCAACCTGAACCTGACGGACATGGAAACCTGCTATAAGGTTTTTACCCGGCAGGTCCTGGAATCGCTCAATCTGAAATGCAATCGCTTCGGATTCGAGCCGGAGTTCACCAGCAAAGTGGCAAAACAAAAATACCGGATCTACGAAGTTCCCATTTCGTACAGTGGTCGGGATTATGCGGAAGGAAAAAAAATCGGATGGAAAGACGGTGTGGCGGCGATCTGGTTTATCATTCGCTTTCGCTTGTTTAATTGAACAGGAGATTCTAGTCGAAGCGATGAATGGTGCCGTTGCGTATACCTTTTTCAAACTCCCCGGTTTCCCGTGACAACAGCAAACTCAATCCAATCAATCCGATCAGATTGGGAATCGCCATCAGAGCGTTCATCACATCCGAAAAATTCCAGACCAGCTCCAGCTTGACCACTGCGCCGATAAACACAAACGCAATCCACGCCACTCGGTAATAGGGGATGAACTTTTCCCCCGCCAGATACTCAAAACATTTTTCGCCGTAATAACTCCAACCGAGAATGGTGGAAAAGGCGAAGGTGATCACCCCGAGAGTGACAATTCCTTGCCCCCAGCCTCCCGGCAAACCTGCATTGAATGCCTGAAGGGTTAACGCCACTCCGGTTTCTCCCGATGTCCAGACTCCGGTAGTCGCCAGCGCAAGACCGGTCAGGGAACAAACAATAATGGTATCAAGAAAGGTGCCGGTCATGGACACCAGAGCCTGCTTGGCGGGTTGATTGGTTTTGGCCGCAGCTGCGGCGATGGGAGCGCTTCCCAAACCGGATTCGTTGGAGAACAGTCCGCGCGCAACACCGAAGCGGACGGTTTGGGCCAGCGTAGCCCCGGCAAATCCTCCGCTCGCCGCCGTCCCGGTCCATGCCTGCTTAAACAAAGCCGCAAGACCGGAAGGCAATTGGTCCAAATGACTCACAATGATGATCACCGTACCGGCGAAATAAAACAACACCATGATCGGGACGAAGAACGAAACGACCTCGGCAATGCGTTTGATCCCGCCCAGAATCACCAAGCCAGTGAAGAAGGCGAGGACAATACCAATCACAACTTTGTTGACGGGCAAAACGTTGATCAGGGCCTCAGCGGTAGTATTTGCCTGCACCATGTTGCCGATCCCAAAGGATGCCAGAGCACCGCATACCGCGAACCAGACGCCCAGCCATTTCCATCCCAATCCGGTTTCCAGATAATACATGGGCCCGCCGGAAATCTCTCCTTTGTGGTTGATCTGCCGATAGCGCACAGCGAGAAACCCTTCGGCGTATTTGGTGGCCATACCGAAAAGAGCGGTGATCCACATCCATACCACTGCTCCCGGTCCACCCATGGCAACCGCAGTGGCCACTCCGGCGATATTGCCGACGCCAATGGTGGCGGCCAGGGAAATCATGAGCGCTCCGAAATGAGACACATCCCCCTCGCCCACGCGTTCCCGCGAGAAGGTCAACCGCAAAGCGTAGGGAAGCAAACGAAACTGAATTCCCTTGAGAATAATGGTCAACCAGACACCTGTACCGACCAGGAGAACCAGCATCCAGGGCCCCCAAAGTATGGAACTGAGGTCGGCTAGGAATTTATTGACAGCATCCATAATGAAATTGGTTGAACCAAAGGAAATGAGATCGGCCAACTACTTAAAGTGTCAAGCCGGGGAGGAAACAAGATTGAGGAGATAAATTCAAAAATCGAACTTCAAACAAATACGAATCACTTCTTGCTTTTGTTGTTTGCCGCTTCAGCTTTCTTTTTTTCAGAATCTTTCAACGCCTTTTCCAGTTTGGAAATCAATTCGGCCTGCTGTTGGCCTTCTTCGGCAACCCGGTCAATGATGGCCGCGATTCTTCTTGTGAGTCCCTGGCCCACTGATTTAGATTGCTCGTCATTTGCGATACTTCGCTTTAAAAATCCGAGGACTTCCTTGAGGACGGGAACCCGGGCTCCCTCCAATTCATTGGCCAAGCTGATTTTTTGAGGCAGGGATTTTTGAATCGCATCCACCAATCTTCGGCCGTTGTTAAAATTAGGCCTCATATTTTTATTCTGATCGGCCAGCGCCACGCCTGCTCGCAGAACCTGTATCGATTTATTGACCTGCGTCACCTCTTCAGAGCTGAGTCCCTGGTCTTTTTCCCCTCCCGCAGGCCCCCCGGTGGGACCAGAGCCGGTCTTCTTACTCGAAATTCCCGGAGAAGCTTCGGAGGAAGGTGAAGGCTCGGCAACTCCTCTGAATTTTTTTAGTGAATCTTCCTTTCTGTACTTTAACGGTATTTTGCCGGGGTCATCGGTAAAATGGGTTTTGCCCTGATCATCCTTATACTTATAGATTTTGGCAAAAATGTCGCTGGACGGCACAGCCGCCACCCATAACACTGCCAAAATCATGACTTTTGTCGCCAGACCGGAGCCCATCAAAAATCGTTTCATACCTCAACCGATTGAAGTGTAAACCTAATGAATTCAATAATTTTAAACACTTTAAGATTATATCAACGGAATTCAAACTCTGCTATAATTTAATTCTACATACAAATCCCAAATAATTATGAGAACAGAGGCAGCGCGTGACTCCCAGTTCCCTAAAATACGTTAATGATAATATCTACAATTTGTATCCCGACAACCGCATCGTGGGTTTTTATTTGTATGACATCTACAATGAAATGGTAGCACGCATCCAGGGTCTGCTGGTGGATCCCGAATCCTATCAACCGAGATATCTGGTGCTGACCATCGGCGGTTTTTTATTCACTGAAGGTAAAACCGTTCTCCTGCCCAAAAAACATTACGAAGGACAGGAGCTTGGAAAAGTCAAAACATCCTGGCGGAGAGATTCCATCCAGCAATCTCCCTCTATTAGCGATCCCAAATCATTAACTCTGGAAAAGGAACAGGCCGTCCTGAGTTACTATGACTTGGAACCGTATTGGGACGTGACCGAAACAAATTCTTAAGCAGTTCTCCCTCCCCCTCTTCACTGGATTTTTTCCAACAGGCGTCCCACCGCTTCCGAGACATCCTTGACGCTTATATTTTCAATGCAAAAAGGTTTATGGTGGGGTGAGGGTTCGCATTCTTTAAAAAATTTATGCCGGCAGGGGGAACAGGAAAAATTCAGACTGACAATTTCCTTTTTGGAAGAGTCTATGCATGGGTCAGTGGTCTTGGGACTTCCCGGACCGAATATGCCGACCACGGGAGTTCCCACCATAGCGGCCAGGTGCATGAGTCCGCTGTCATTAGCTATCAGCAGGCGGCAATTGCGGAGCAAGGCCAGGACCGCCTGAAGATCTTTACCAATAAAAGTCAGACTATGTTCCCGCGGACAGAATTTTTCCACCTGCGCAATCAGCTCCTTTTCAGCCGTGCTCCCCAGTAATAAAATTTTGGCGTCATATTCCTTGATCAATTTCTGGCATAAAATGCCAAACCGCTCCGCATGCCATCTTTTCTCAGGCTTGGAAGCCCCCGGCTGAATCGCCATCACTATGTCTTTGGGATATACCCCCTGCCGCTCCAGCCATTCTCCCTGTTGAGCCACTTCTTCGGGCGTCAACACCGGCTGGAAATCATTGGCAACCTGATCGATACCCAAACAGGAAATCACCTCTGAATAATATTCGGTCGCATGGACAGATTTGGAATCCCTGCGCACGGGAATGGCATGCGTCAACAAGAAACCGCGCCCCCCAGTGTCGTAGCCGATTCGGATCCTGGCTCCGGACAACCAGGACAACACAGCGCTGCGAAAAGAATTGGGAAACAATACCGCCAGATCAAAATTATATTTTTTCAAACTCCGCGCGAACGAGAATGCGGGGCGCCATCCGTCTTCAGGGGTAAACGGTATTTTAATAACGGAATCGATGGAGGGATGGTTCGATAAAATTTCATGGGCGGGGGAATGGCATACTGCCGTGATTCGTGCATGGGGAAACCGAACTCTCAAGGCCTGAACCGATAGAAGAGCGAACACGACATCGCCCAGCCAATGAGGCATCCACACCAGAATCTGATGCAGATTCTTCTCATCAACCGCTATCGACTGGTCCATGTATCTCCTTTCGCCCGACCTCCAGGAATCAAAGGTCATGTATGGAACGGCACGGGTTATTTAACCCGGCGAATGGCCGCTCCCAATTGGGACAATTTTTTTTCCATATTCTGATATCCCCGGTCGATATGATACACCCGCGACACGACCGTATCGCGTTCCGCTACCAGGCCCGCCAGAACGAGACAGGCGCTGGCCCGCAAATCGGTCGCCATTACCGGCGCTCCGCTCAATTGCTTCACTCCGGTAACGAGAGCGGTATGGCCTTCGATAAGAATATCAGCCCCCATGCGTTTCAGTTCCGCCACATGCATGAACCGGTTTTCAAAAACGGTTTCGGTAATCATGCTCCGGCCTTTGGCCAAGGTCATCAAAGTCATGAACTGGGCCTGCACGTCGGTGGCAAAACCGGGATAGGGATGCGTCCGGATGTGTACCGGAGCCAACTCGCCGTTGCCGCGCACGCGAATGGAGTTTTGTTTCTCTTCCAGAGTCACCCCGGCTTCCCTGAGTTTCTGGTTAATGGCTTCCAAATGAGAGGGAACACAGTTCAAAACATCGACATCCCCGTCGGTGATGGCCGCGGCGATCATGTAGGTCGCCGCTTCAATGCGGTCGGGCAGGATCTTGCAATCAAACGGCCTCAGGGACGACACGCCCTGAATAATGATCTTATCCGTTCCCGCGCCTCCGATTTTCGCCCCCGATTCATTCAACACCTCCGCCAGGAAAGTCACCTCCGGTTCCCGGGCTACATTTTCCAGAACCGTTTCGCCCTCCGCCAGGACCGCCGCCATCATCACATTCATGGTGCCGGTCACGGTTACGGATTCAAACACGTGATGGGCGCCTTTTAACTTTTTGGCTGTGCCGTGCACATACCCTTTCTCCAGTTTAATTTTCGCGCCAAGGGCTTCCAACCCTTTAATATGGAGATCGATCGGACGCGCACCAATGGCGCAGCCACCTGGCAGGGACACTTTGGCCTCGCCCAGCCGCGCCAGCAGGGGACCCAGCACCAGACAGGAAGCGCGCATGGTAGAAACCAGGTCGTAGGGCGCCACCGGGTTATCGATCCCGGAGGTGTCCAGCACGACATGGTCGCTCTCGAAATGGTCCACCTCCGCCCCCAGTTCGCTTACCAGGCGCACCATGGTGTCGACATCGCGAACCTGGGGCGCTTCCCGGATTTCGTTTTTCCCCTGGGTCAGAAGAGTGGCCGCCAACACCGGCAGAACCGCATTCTTGGCACCACTGATTCTCACCCGACCGTTCAGCTTGTGTCCGCCTTCCACGATGATTTTATCCACGCACCCTCCCCGCGGAAACGATACGGTCTCGTCCGCTCAAGTCCTTAACAATTTCAATGTCCTCAAACCCGCCATGATCGTGAAGAATATTTTTCACTGCTTCCGACTGGCCGTCTCCAACTTCAACAATCAAATGTCCCCCGGGATTTAAACAGGAAAAAGCATTGGGAACAATAGAGCGGTAACAGTTTAAACCGTCCGGTCCACCATCCAATGCGGCCTGCGGTTCGTAGTTGCGGATGTCCGGCATCAATCGCTCGATGTCTTTGGATGGGATATAAGGAGGATTGGATAAAATGAAATCGAAGGTTTCATTTTCCGGCAGAATCCAGTTTTGCATCAAATCCATCTGCAAAAAATTAATTCGGTCCGCCACCTGGTGCCGACGCGCATTGCCTCTGGCTGTCTCAAGAACGACTTCGGAAATATCAACCGCAGTCACACGAGCCTGCACAAACTCAACCGCTGAAACTATCGCGAGTATTCCCGATCCCGTGCCCACATCCAGAATACGTACCGGCTTGAGGCGGGCCTCCGGGCCGGCCAGACTGAGCAGGCGTTCAATGATCCCCTCCGTTTCCGGGCGCGGGATCAATACATTTGGATCGACTTGAAACGTCAAAGACCAGAATTCCCGATCGCCCAGAATGTAGGCCAGCGGCTCTTTCCGGCATCGGCGTTCGACCAGTCGGCCAAATCTTTCTTCCTGCTCCGCTGTGAGTTCCTGACCGGGATAAATGATGAGGTCTTCTTTTCTCACCTTCAGAACATGAGAAAGAAGCAGTTCCGCTTCCAGCCGGGCCTTCTCAATGCCGTTCGCGGATAAAATTGCGATCGTCCCTTTCAGAATGGTCTGCACGGAATGTGTGGTTTTTTTGACTGAATCCATCATAAGGGTTCCTGCAGGCAATGGATTTTAAGACGGGACTAGTTCTGATTGCTCTTGAGGGCTTCCGTCTGAAAAAACAGATTGAGCTTTTCAAGAAGCTCATCAAGCTCACCTTCTAAAATCTGGGTCAGCTTATGAAGCGTCAGGCCGATACGGTGATCGGTCACCCGTTCCTGCGGAAAGTTGTAGGTTCTGATCCGCTCACTCCGGTCACCGCTTCCGATCTGCTGTTTTCGGTTGGCCGCCAGTTCGGCCTGCTGCTTTTGTTGTTCATTTTCATACAGACGCGCCCTCAGAACCTTCATCGCCTTGTCCTTATTTTTGTGTTGCGATTTTTCATCCTGACAGGTCACGACAATCCCACTGGGCAGATGGGTGATACGCACCGCCGAATCGGTGGTATTAACGCTTTGCCCCCCGGGTCCGGAAGAGCGGTAAACATCTATTTTCAAGTCGGCGGGATTCACCTGAACATCCACGTCCTCTGCTTCGGGCATGATCGCCACAGTGACAGCCGAGGTATGGATGCGCCCCTGCGTTTCGGTGGTGGGCACTCGTTGTACCCGGTGTGTTCCCGCTTCAAATTTTAATTTACTGAACACGTACTTGCCCTGAACGTTGCAGATGACTTCCTTGAAACCGCCCACTCCTGTTTCGTTGCTACTTAAGATTTCCATCTTCCACTTCATCTTTTCAGCGTAGCGGGAATACATGCGAAAGAGATCGGCGCAGAACAATCCCGCTTCATCGCCTCCGGTTCCTGCGCGGATTTCCATGATCACGTTCTTCTCGTCGCGCGGATCTTTGGGGAGAAGCAGGAATTTCAACTGCGTTTCGTTTTTTTCTTTTTCCTCTTTCAAGATTTCCACTTCATCCCGGGCCATATCCCGCAATTCCGCATCCTTCTCTTCCTCGAGAATTCTTTCATTCTCTTCCAACTGGCGCGCATTCTTTTTCCATTCACGGTATTCCTTGACGACCTGGGAAATATCGGACTGCTCCTTGGCCAGCTTCTGGAACTCCTTCTGTTGCTGGATCACTTTGGGGTCGCTCATCAACCGATTGAGCTCCTCGTATCGTTTTTCAATTTCGTTCAATTGATCGAACATGGGAATAGACGGCTCGCCGGGCGAAACCGTATTAGAGATTGAGGGTATAAAAAAGAACTGCGGGCAATGAAGCTAAAACGGCGGGAAGCTAATTAGGAGCGGGCTCTTCAGCCGGGGTCTTTTTGGCGGCCTTGATGGCCTGGGCCTTTTGATATTTTCGGGTAAATTTCTCGATTCGACCGGCGCTATCCACCAGTTTCTGCTTGCCGGTGAAAAACGGATGACAGGCGGAACATATTTCCACATGAATATCTTTCGCGGTGGAACGCACATCCACTTTGTTGCCACAGGCACAGACAAAGGTGGTTTCGGTATATTTTGGATGAATCTCAGCTTTCATACGGCCTGAACCTCTCTTAAATAACGGTAAAATCAAGAGTTCATCGACTGGATGAACTCGGTATTGGTCTTGGTTTCCTTCATTCTCTGCAGGAGGAGTTCCATCGTATCATGGATGCCCATGGGGAGCAAAACTTTTCTAAGGAGCCAAATGCGTTGCAATTCCTCCTCCTCCATGAGCAGTTCCTCTTTCCGGGTTCCGGACCGGTTGATATCGATTGACGGAAACGTCCTTTTATCAGCAAGTTTCCGGTCGAGGACGATTTCCATATTGCCGGTTCCCTTGAATTCTTCAAAAATGACGTCGTCCATCCGGCTGCCGGTATCCACCAGCGCGGTGGCGATAATGGTGAGACTCCCGCCTTCCTCCAGGTTCCGCGCGGCACCAAAAAATCGTTTGGGCCTCTGCAGGGCGTTGGAATCCACACCACCGGAAAGGACCTTGCCGCTGGGCGGAACGATGGCGTTATAAGCCCGCGCCAGGCGGGTAATACTATCCAAAAGAATGACAACATCCTTCTTGTGCTCGACGAGGCGTTTGGCCTTTTCAATCACCATTTCAGCCACCTGGACGTGACGCTGTGCTGGCTCGTCAAAGGTGGAGCTGATGGTTTCGCCTTTTACCGATCTCTGCATATCCGTCACTTCTTCCGGACGCTCGTCGATCAACAGAACGATCAGGACCACTTCCGGATAATTGGTGCTGATGCTGTTGGCGATCGATTGCAACAGCATGGTTTTACCGGTACGGGGCGGAGCCACGATCAGACCACGCTGACCTTTACCGATCGGCGTCATCAAATCCATGATACGGGCACTGTAATCCTTGCTGTTCGGCGTTTCCAGACGCAGACGCTCTTCGGGATACAGCGGTGTCAGGTTGTCGAAAAGAATTTTATCTTTGGTCTTGTCCGGATTTTCAAAGTTGATGGCCTCAACTTTTAATAATGCAAAGTATCGCTCGTTTTCCTTGGGCGGACGAATCTGCCCTGAAATGGTATCGCCGGTATGCATGTCGAATCGGCGTATCTGCGAGGGCGAAACATAAATGTCGTCGGGACCCGGAAGGTAGTTGTAGGTCGGCGCACGCAAAAACCCGAAGCCGTCAGGCAGAATTTCCAGAACTCCCTGGCCGAACATCAAGCCGTCTTTCTCGATCTGGGCCTGCAGTATCTTGAATATCAAATCCTGCTTCTTCAAACTGCTATGACCCTGAATTTTCAGAGTCTTGGCAATATTGGTCAGCTCGGAAATGGTTTTGGATTTCAGTTCTTCAATATTGGTAGTGGGTGGTTGCGTCGTTTCACTCATGTGTGGTGGTTGGGTAAAAGGTTAGATGGATGGACTGGCTTGTATTTGATGGTTGTTGTTAGCCCGGTTGTTTTGCTTATATGATTGAGTGGGTTTTGGAAGATGTCTCAGAACCCTCATAAAAATGAGACTCTATAATTTGAAAACCATTTCGCAGGATTTTCCGGATATTCGATTGATTTCAGAGGCTTTAGCTCTACTTCTTGGGGTTCTTACCTAACTTAAACGGTTATTCTTTATTTGTCAATAACTTTATCTCGCTTTGAGTCTGGAGTGGCGACGTCAGGATAGTCGACGAAAGGGATGCTTGACTTGCCGCGGCAAGGTTGATTACTATACCACTATTCTGATCCATTCGCGAACCGCTTTTTTTTGACCTTTATTTTCGCCTTTTATTCGCCATATATGTTTATTCATCTGAATTGCCACAGCCATTACTCATTCCTCGCCGGAGCCGACGGCATCGACACCCTGGTCGAAGTGGCGCGACGCCTGCACTGCCCGGCTCTGGCCCTGACAGATACCAACGGTCTGTACGGCGCGGTGCCTTTCCAGAAGGCCGCCCGCAAGGCTGGCATACGCCCCATCTTTGGAGCCGAGGTGGCCGGGCCACATCCGAAGGAAAAGGCACGAGCCGTCCTGCTGGCTAAAAATTTTAAGGGGTTTGGAGAGGTGTGCCGGATCATCACCGACCGGCAGTTGGATCCGGACTTTGCGCTCGGAGACCGGCTCCGGACCTGCTCGGACGATATCCTCATCCTTTCGCCGGACCGGCCTCTGCTCGACGCCATCGCCCGCGCGCGAGGCGGCCAAAATCTCTATGCGGAGTTGACGGCTTTTGCCAACCGAAGGGACTGGAGACTGCTCGACTTCGCCCGACAACACGGCCTGCCGGTGGCGGCGACCAACCGGGTGTTTTTCGTTCGACCGGAAGACTGGCAGGTGCACCGCCTGCTCTCGGCGATCCGCACCAACACCACGATCCATACCCTGCCGCCGGACGCGGCGGTCCCGCCGGACGCCTGGCTGAAACCGCCCGCCGACATGGCGCGCATGTTCAGCGACGTTCCCGAAGCGATCTCGAATACGATCCGCATCGCGGAACAATGCGACGTTTCACTGGAGCTGGGGCAAACCAAACTGCCGCCCTTCAATCTTCCTCCAAATGAAACCGCTTCCTCCCTCCTCCGGCGGCTGGCTTACCGGGGCATGCACCGGCTGTATTCCGGCACCACACGAGACGCCGCACGCATCCGCCTGGAAAACGAGCTGGCGGTGATCCACCAACTGAAACTGGAGCCGTATTTTCTGATCGTGTGGGACATCGTACGCGAAGCGGAGACGCGCGGTATTCCCACGGTGGGGCGCGGCTCCGCCGCCAACAGCCTGGTCTGCCGCGCCCTCGACATCACCGAGGTCGACCCCATCCGCTACAACCTGTATTTCGAGCGGTTTCTCAGTCTGGAACGGTCGGATTACCCGGATATCGACATCGACTTTCCCTGGAACCGGCGCGACGAAATGCTGGACTACGTGTTCGATAAATACGGACACGATCATGTGGCGTTGATCTCCACTCACGTACATTTCCGGAGCCGGTCGCTGATCCGCGAAGTGGGCAAGGCGCTGGGAGTGCCGGCGCCGGAAATCGACGCGTTCACCAAAACCCTGCCGCATTTTTCCGCCATGGATGAGCTGGCAACGGTGCGGGACACCGTACCGGAGTGCCGCCATCTGCCGATGGAGGACGAGCCGTACCGGACGATCATCGAGTTGAGCCGGCGCATCGAGGGATTCCCGCGTCATTTGTCCATCCACTGCGGCGGCATCGTCATCAGCCCGTCGCCCATCACCGACCTCATCCCCCTGCAGAAAACGCCGAAAGGGTTCGCCGTTACCCAGTACGACATGTATCCGGTGGAGGACATGGGCCTGCTCAAGATCGACCTGCTCGCACAGAAGGGCCTGGCGGTGCTGTCGGATACGGTGCGCGACGTGCAGGAACATTACGGTGTCACTATCGACTTTCAACGCACGGATCCGATAGCCGACCCGAAAACCCGCGCCATGGTGAAGGAGGGGCGGACCATCGGCTGTTTCTACATCGAGTCGCCGGGCATGCGCAATTTGCTCCAGAAGCTGGGTGTGGAAACCTTTGAGATGCTGACGGCGGCCAGCTCCATCATCCGTCCCGGCGTTTCCGACAGCGGCATGATGAAGGCGTTCATCGACCGCCACAACGGGCGGGAGGCTGTCCACTACCTGCATCCGAAGCTGGAACCTATCTTGAGTGAAACATTCGGCGTCATGATCTATCAGGAGGACGTCATCAAAGTCGCGCACGCCATAGCCGGCATGTCACTGGGCGAGGCGGAGGGTCTGCGCAAGTGCATGAGCAAGAAGCGCGACTGGGAGGCGATGGAAAATTACCGGGAGCGGTTCGTTACCGGCGCGCTGGCCAGCGGCGTGGCCCCGGACATCGCGCAGGAAATCTGGCGGCAAATGGAAAGCTTTGCGGGGTACGCGTTCTGCAAGGCGCACAGCGCCTCCTTCGCGCTGGTTTCGTACCAGACCGCCTGGCTGAAAGCGCATTATCCGGCGGAGTTCATGGCGGCGGTGCTGTCGAATCAGGGTGGATTCTACGACACCTGCGCGTATGTCGAAGAGGCGCGGCGGCTGGGTCTCACCCTCCTGCCGCCGGACGTCAACGAAAGCGAATACCGGTTTACTTCCTGCATCCGTCCTGCAGCCCTTTCCTTCGACAAGCTCAGGACAGGATACCCGGCTCAGGGTGACAGAGTGGCGCAGCGGCATGACCGGGTGCGGGTGGGACTGATGCAGGTGAAGCATTTGAGCGGCAGTGCCATTGAGTCCATTCTGGAAAACCGGAGAAACGGACCCTACACGTCGCTGGACAATTTTTTATCGCGGGTCACGATCGATGCCAATGAGACAGAAATGC
>JAOUPX010000209.1 GCA_029879645.1 Nitrospinota bacterium | reverse complement strand
TGAAAGTGGACGTCATCGAGGCGGGCTTTCCAGTGGCATCTCCGGGCGACTTCGAATCGGTCCAGCAAATCGCGAACGAAATCAAGGGCTCCTCCATAGCGGGTCTTGCCCGCGCGTTGGAAAAAGACGTTGAAGCGGCGGCGCGAGCACTCGAAAAGGCGGAATCTCCCCGCATCCATATTTTCCTGTCCACCTCCAAATTGCATCGCGATCACAAACTGCAAAAGGGTAAAGATGAGGTCATTCAAATGGCGGTGGACGCGATAAAATTCGGCCGCAAATTTTGCGACGATATTGAGTTCTCTCCAGAGGACGCCTCGCGCACGGAACCCGAGTTTCTCGCCGAAGTGGTGGAAGCGGTGATCGATGCCGGTGCGGGTACGGTGAATATTCCCGATACCGTGGGTTATTCAGTGCCAACCCAGTTCGGCCAGTTGATACGCTCTTTAAAACAGAACGTGCCGAATATCGATCGGGCCATTATCAGCGTGCATTGCCACAATGATCTCGGCATGGCGGTGGCCAATTCGCTGGAAGCCATCAGGGAAGGCGCGCGGCAGGTGGAGTGCACCATCAACGGAATCGGTGAACGTGCCGGCAACGCCGCGATGGAAGAAATCGTCATGGCACTCAAAACACGCAAAGATTTTTTCGGCGTCGACACGCGTATCGATACCCGGCACATCATGGCGTGCAGTCGGCTGGTGAGCAGTCTCACCGGTTTCTTTGTGCAGAGGAACAAAGCCATCGTGGGAAAGAACGCCTTTGCACATGAGTCCGGCGTCCACCAGGACGGGTTCCTCAAGAAAAAAGATACCTACGAGATCATGAATCCGCAGGATATCGGACTCGAAAGTTCGGAACTGGTATTGGGGAAGCATTCCGGCCGCAACGCGCTGTCGAAAAAAATCGAAGCGATGGGATTTCAGGTTACGCAGGAAGAACTGGATCGTGTGTTCGCCGGATTCAAGGCTTTGGCCGACCAGAAAAAGGAAGTGTTCGATGAAGATATTGTCGCGCTCATCCAGAAACGCAAATTCACTGATGAGGAGTTAAATACCTATACCCTGGAGAAAGTTCAGGGAACATTTGAAAGCGGTGCTTCGCCGGGAGCCACCGTTACCCTGAAAAGCCGCGACGGCAAGGTGCATACGGAGACCGGCCAGGGCGACGGTCCGGTGGACGCCATGTACAACGCCATTGATAATATCACCGGGATGAGCTGCAAACTGCTCGACTACCAGGTGATGTCGAAGACCCGGGGAAAAGACGCGCAGGGGGAAGTCACCGTACGCGTGCTCCACGAAAACCGGGAAGTTCTCGGCAAGGGTACCGGCGTCAACACGGTGGAGGCCAGTGCCGAAGCGTACGTTAACGCTATCAACAAACTACTGGTCAAAACCAAGTCCGGCCCGGTGGGCGGTGGAGAAATCCAGGGGCCCTGATCGTTCTTCAACCTATTCTCTATAATTCATCAGGGCGGCTCGTTCGGGCCGCCCTGATTACGTTTTGCGAAGCTCATAACATGCCTGCAAAGAATAAAGACACGCTGTTTAAACATCCATCGGCTCCGGTTAAATTCGAGTTCAACGGACCGGTGGCTCGAGTGTTCGATGACATGCTGGAGCGGAGTGTGCCTTTCTACAAAGAATGCCAGCAGATGGTGATCGACCTCGCCCTGCACTTTGCACAGAAGGATTCGAGCGTATATGATCTGGGTTGCTCCACGGGAACGCTTCTTCGTCACCTGGTCAAAAACCTCCCCAAAGGAAAAAACATACAATTTATCGGGCTCGACAATTCCGAAGCCATGCTGAAAAAAGCGCGCGGCAAACTGAAGGGTCATCTGAAACGGTGCGAACTGGTGGAAGCGGATCTTGAAAGTGATTTCGAGCTGACCAATGCCAGTGTGGTGATCATGAATTACACCCTGCAATTCATTCCGCCTAAACGCCGTGTGGCCATGTTGGAAAGAATCTACAAAGGGCTCCGCCCCGGCGGCGGGTTGATCCTGATCGAAAAAGTTCGGGGGGAGTCGGACGGTCTCAATGATTTGTTCATTGAACAGTACCACGCCTTCAAGCAGAGCCAGGGCTATTCGAAACTGGAAATTTCCAAGAAACGGGAGGCATTGGAGCAGGTGCTTATCCCCCTTAAACCGGAAAAAAACAGAGACTTGCTCGTGAGGGCGGGTTTTCGCCAGGTAGATATATTTTTCAAATGGTTCAATTTTGCCGGATTTCTGGCCGTCAAACCGGGGAAAATCCGCCGTTGATGCACCGGCGCTTGCGGGAATATTGAAAACAGGATATAAATAAGGTAATCTTATCGATTTTCAGAGGGCGAATTTATGCCGCAATA
>JAOUPX010000208.1 GCA_029879645.1 Nitrospinota bacterium | reverse complement strand
TTGGTCGAACGGAAATAGTTGATTTGGATGGTTTAAAAGGATTTATTCATATAATAAATGTTTTAGGCGAAAAATTGATTAACGATGAGGACTTTTATTTGTTTGGTCAAGTGTCAGAAATGTTTTCTGAAGAGGAAGTAAAGGAATGTTTGTCCTTAGCGGGAGAAACCAATCCAATAATCAAAAAATATTATGATGCAGTGATGGAATTTAATGGGAAAGGCAAAGAGGAAGATATCCCTGATTCTAATGAATTATCCCTTGAAGAAGTTTTTAATATTATCGATAGGACCAAGGATCGTAACCGTAATTTTGAACTTCGTAGTTTTGGTCGCAAGGCAAAAATTTTTGAAATAGAGCAAGTATTAGGTCGGCTCCTTAAAGAAGATGAAAAATTTAAAAAATTGGCTTGTTTGGAGGTTTTTACAGATCGCGCTTTTCCAAGCCTTGAGCTGGGCTTGTTTGATTTGCTTCAAGTAGAAGATAAGGATATACGTTACAACTCTATCTGGGCCATGTCTAATGTGGAGGATAAAAAAGTTCGAGAATTTGCGGTTAACTATTTAAATGCAAAGGGAAAGAAGTGTGATCCATCAATGCTGAAGCTTTTGGAGAACAATTATCAGCCTGGTGATCATAAGTTGATCGAATCTGTCCTGAAAGATTGGGATGATCCGGATGACAATCATGAGGCGGTTCTGAATTTGCTAAGAATAAATGATAAAAAAGAAAGACCGGAGTTGGCAGGGGGTTTTTTGTGGGCCTATGACCATACTCCTTGTTCTCATTGCAGAGGATCTATTGTCGAAAGCTTGGTGGATTGGGAGGAGGCTCCGGTCCTGATGCTGGAGGAATGTTTGATGGACTGCCAGGAAGATACGGTGGAGCTTGCAAAGTCAAGCTTTGAATAAGAATTAAGAATTGGATGTCAGGCGTATAAATCCGCGACGAAATCGCTGTAGCCGTTGTAGAGCTGGGTAAGGCGGATTTCTTTGGTGCCGATCATTTCCTCTTTGGTTTGCGGCCATCGGGGATGCGGCACGCCGGGGTCGACATTGGCAGTGAATCCGTATTCCTGCGGTTGCAATGTGTTCCAGAAGGTCTTCGGTTTGTAGTCGACCAACTCAATGCGCTGAATTGCTTTGATGCTTTTGAAGCCATACTTCCACGGAACCACCAGCCGCACCGGAGCGCCGTGCTGTTTCGGGAGCGGATGACCGTAAACGCCTGTTGCAAGAATCGTCAATTCGTTCATGGCTTCCTTCACCGTAAGCGCTTCGGAGTAGGGCCACGGTTGCCAGAACGCGATCTGCCCCTGCGCGGTGAACGGTTCGTGAAACGAAACCAGGCGAACGTATTTGGCTTTCGACAGCGGTTTCACGTCATCGAGCAATGACTTCAAAGGAAATCCCGTCCACGGCACCGCCATCGCCCACGCCTCCACGCACCGGTGCCGGTAAAACCGTTCTTCCAGTGAAAACTGTTTAAGTAAATCATCCAGATCGTAGGTTTTCGGATTTTCAACCAGTCCCGTTACCTCTACCTGCCATGGCCGGGTTTTTAGTTTCTGAGCGTGATGGTCCACGTCTTCCTTGACCTCACTGAACTCGTAGTAATTGTTGTAACTGGCGGCCACCGCTTCTTCGGTAATCCGTCGATCCATCTTGAAACGGGTTACACGCGTGGCGGGATAAAGTTTCTTTTCGAGTGGAGTAAGGTTCTTTTCCGGATGGGCATTGGTGACTTCTGCCGAACCCGGAGCGCATCCGAACAGCATGCTGGCAGAAAACGCGCCGAGCCAGCCCATGGCCTGCAGAACCTCGCGCCGGTTCATGAAAATGGATTCCGGGGTAAGCTCATGCTCCGGCAGTTCCCAGCCTTTTGGAATTTTAATGTGATGAGTCATGTTTAAATATTTTCAGTTGTTTGATTTATCGGCAGAGAGTATCCGCCCGCAATTTAGAACCTTGGTGTGCTAACCAGCGCGACGTTGGACTCAATTTTAAAGTGCGTATGAGGATCATCGAAAGCCGTCAATCGTCAGCCAGATGCCGGTGGGGGCTACCCCACCCAGTCGTCGATGCCTTTCAGGTACAGTTTGGAACCTTTCACCACGGGCAGGGCGATCACCTCCGGCACGTCGTAACTGTGATGGTCCACCACCCATTTCTCCAGTTCGTCAAACCGGTCGGCGCGGGTTTTGGCGATCAACAGAAACTCGGCATCGACGCACAACTGGTTTTCCCAATAATAGGTCGACTTCACCCCCGGCACGCTGTTGACGCAGAATGCGAGTTTGGCTTCCACCAGTCCGCGGCTCAATGTGTCGGCTTCTTCCTGTGAAGAGGCAGTGATGAGAACGACGATGTG
>JAOUPX010000034.1 GCA_029879645.1 Nitrospinota bacterium | reverse complement strand
TTAATCTCATCGGTAATATGGGGAATAACCTGTACTGTTGAACCCAGAAAATCTCCCCGCCTCTCCTTTTGAATCACATCATTATAGATTCGGCCGGCAGTGACATTGTTGATTTTACCCATCCTGGCATGAGTAAAACGCTCGTAATGGCCAAGGTCCAAATCCGTCTCGGCGCCATCATCGGTCACATAGACTTCACCATGCTGAAGAGGATTCATGGTCCCCGGATCAACATTAATGTAAGGATCGAGTTTGAGCAGGGTAATTTTCAATCCACTGCATTCCAGCAGACTTCCCAAAGAGGCCGCGGCAATTCCTTTGCCAAGAGATGACAGCACTCCGCCTGTGACGAAAATATATCTTACTTTCTTGTCGTTGTATTTTTTAGCCAAGCTCCAACCTCATCACCACAATGAATTTAACAGGGGTTTTGTTTATCCAAAATTCTTTCAACTCTCTCTAAATCTTCAATTTGATCCACCCCTATAGATTTTTTTTCAGTAATATCTATTTGAATAGGATATCCATGCTCAATAATTCGAAGTTGCTCCAACTTTTCCAGTTGTTCAAGTGGAGTGGGATTCAATCGGGTAAATTCCAACAAAAAAGACCGGGTGTAAGCATAAAGCCCTACGTGCTTATACACAAGACTCAAACCCTTTTCTTTGGATTTTAATATGTCTTCGTAGGAACCGCTTTTCCATTCATCCCGATGAAACGGAATGGGTGCCCGGGAGAAATAAAGAGCTCTTCCCTTTTGATCTGCAATTACTTTGACAATATTGGGATTACTAATTTCATCCGGATCATGAACCGGCATCATTAAGGTTGCCGCGCTCAAAGAAGGATTGTTGTCCAGACAACGAATAACCTGATCGATATTTTCGGGGGGAATGAGTGGCTCATCCCCCTGAACATTGACTACAATATCACATTTCAGGCCCAATGCCACCTCCGCAATGCGGTCGGAACCGGTAGCGTGTTCCGGAGAGGTCATTACGGCTTGGCCACCGAATTTGGTCACCGCTTCCAAAATCCTCTCATCATCTGTTGCGACAATAACTTCTGAAATACGGGAAGCCTTTTGAGCCTGTCTCACCACCCACTCAATCATGGGTTTGCCTTTAATAAGCGCCAGGGGTTTACCGGGAAATCGGGTGGAAGCCCATCGGGCTGGAATAACAGCAACCGCCTTGGAGTTAATAGGCATGTCGATTAAGAAAACCGTTCCAGAGGGTTTTCATCAAAATTTTCATATCAAAAAACCACGACCAGTGCTTAATATAATATAAATCATACTCAATTCGTTTTTCCAGACAGGTATTTCCACGCCAGCCGTTGACCTGGGCCCAACCCGTGATCCCCGCTTTCATTTTGAGGCGCAACATATAATGTGGAACTGATTTTTTAAAATCTTCCACAAATACCGGTCGCTCCGGACGCGGACCCACCAGGCTCATATCTCCCAAAAGCACATTGAAAAACTGAGGCAATTCATCCAGACTGGTTTTTCGAAGCAAAATACCCAAACGGGTGCGGCGCTCATCATTTTCTTTGGTCCATACCGGACCTGATTGAGATTCCGCCTCCATTCCCATTGAACGGAATTTATACATTTTAAAAATCTTCTTATCCAAGCCAACCCGTTCCTGAACAAAAAACACCGACCCACGAGATTCTATTTTGATGAGCAACGCTATTACAATCATCAAAGGAGAGAAAAGTAAAAGTGCTGTTAATGAAATTATAATGTCGGTGGTGCGCTTGAACACCAGATTCCAGCCATAAAGAGGAGATTCGGTCAAATTAATAATGGGGAGCCCGTCTAAATTATCTACCCCGCCATTCAGACCCATATATTGCAATACGTCAGGCACAACCTTGATATCCACAGATTCTTCTTCAAGGTTGAACAAAACCCTCTCCAGGTGATCCTGGGATTTCATGGGAAGAGTTATAAACAGTTTATCTACTCCCTGTTTTTTAATATGTTCCGACACATCTTCCAGTAATCCCAAAACAGGATATCCCTCGATCATCCTGCCAATTTTTTTCTTATGATGGGTTAAAAACCCAACAATTTTCAAACCCATTTCTGGATGCAGATCAATTCTCTGGGCCACTTCCCGTCCCAAGGCTCCGGCGCCTGCAATCAAAACATAACGCAGATTTTTCCCCCTGCGCCGCAGCATCATCAATATATTTCTAATGGCTGAGTGAGAACCCACCAGCAAGGACGTGGCCAAAACCCAGAAAATCCCTACCACCATTCGTGAGTAGTTATATTCCGGATAAAAGAAAAGCAGGGCGGATAAAATCAACACCGCTACCGTATTCGCCTTGATAATATTGTAATAATCCACCCAGGGGGATTTACCGCGCAGAGGCTGATACAAACCTACAATTTTAAAATTGACTAGAAATAACACCCAAACAGGTATGAGTAAATTCAGGTATTGCTCAACAGGGGGAATGGTCTGGCTCACGGGAATCCAGCCTGAATGGAAACAGATATAATAGGCCCCAACCCAGGAAGACAGGATAACCAGGCTATCGGAAATGATCAGAGCGGATAAAAACAGCTGACTATATTTTTTCAGCATGAGATTTCTTTAAATATTCCTGAATATACATCTGGATTCGATATTTAAAATGGTCGCGGTCGAATTTCATTGCATGATTCCTGATCACTACGGGATCAAACTTCGATTCAATAATTTTAAAGTTTTCAATCGCACGACACAGTTCATCCGTTTCAGGGCTATAAAAAAACAATCCTGTGGGATTTTTTGTCAGGTATTCGGGGATACCGGTTTGAGGTTTCCAGGAACCGTGGTCAGGAATCACCGTCTCCAGCGCCCCCCCGCGGCCCAGAGCGATAACGGGGCAACCCATGGCCTGGGCTTCCAAGGGGACAATTCCGAAGTCTTCCTCGCCGGGGAATACCAGTGCTCGGCAACGGGCATAATGGGAGCAAACCTCCTCATCAGAAATCCACCCCAAAAATTCAACATTTGAAGAAGCTTTCCTGCGGAGAGAGGCAAATTCCGGCCCCGCCCCTATTATTTTCAGAGGATATCCTAATTTATTGAAGGCTTCAACCGCTAAATCAGTGCGTTTATAAGGAGATAACGCCCCGACCAGCAAAAAATATTCCTCTCGCCGCACGTTCACGGGCTTAAAAAAAGTGGTATCCACCGGAGGCGTAACGACGGTCGATTCCCGATTATATTGCTTTTTAATTCTTTGTTGAATATGTCTGGAAATGGCAATGAATTGATCGACTCCGCGATTAGAACGGATATCCCAGTTTTTCAATAAGGGGCGAAAGAGCCGCATAAAAAAGGCTTGGATCCTCCGTCCTTCGCCTGAAAAATAAATCTCAAATTGATCCCAAAGGTAGCGCATGGGTGTGAAGCAGTAACAGATGTGCCTGGTTCCCCCGCTAACTCGCACTCCCTTGGCAACACAATGGCTACTACTCAAAACCAAATCATAGCCTTTGAGATTGAAGGAACTGATAGCCCATGGCATCAATGGAAGGTAATAACGGTAGTGTTTCCTGATCCCGGGAAGCCTCTGCAAAAAGGAGGTGTGGATACTCATGGAATCAATACGCGGGGAAACTGTACCCGGAATATGCAAGAGGGTATAAAGGTCTGCGTCAGGGAATAATTCGCAAAAAACTTCGAGGCACCGCTCGCCTCCACGCATACCGGTCAACCAATCGTGAACCAGAGCCACTTTCATGTGTGCTCAAACCTGTCAGCTTTAAGCCAGCTTGGAGGGTAAAAGAATAAAATTGGGAGCTATTTAATTTCCATCAACTGTTTTTCAATTTTCTGACGGACTTCGGAGGGTGGGTTACTTTTCAGCGCTACCTCCAAAGCATCCAGCGCTCTACCGGTATCACCTTTTTTCTGATAACAAACTCCAAGCATGTAACGAGCGTCATGGACTTTGTTACCACCCGGATATTGCTTCAGGATCGTTTGAAACTGCTTAATCGCATCATCAAACATGTCAATCTTCATATAATTACTGCCCATCCAGAAATGAATATTATCTTTCAGGTTTTCTGGTGGATTATTCAGGCTCATTTCCTGAAACAACAGAATGGATTCATCATACCTTCCCGCTTTGTAGGCAGCCAATGCCTGATCATATTTTTCAGGGGTTCCTGTAAGCTTGGGGTAACGCCTCATTGGCCTGATTTTACGGATCTGCTTGGCCTGCTTGGCGGGTGCGGGAGCTTTTTTCAAAGTGGCAATTTCATTTTTCAACCGCATGATTTCAGTTTTTAGAGTATTAATTTCCTCCACAACCTGTGAAGATTGCGAAGTTCCAGATAACGAAGCATTTACCTGCTCCTGGGTTGCGGCCAGACGGGGTTCCAAATTACTGACGATCTTTTGGAGTTCCTGAACCCTGAATAATAATTCCTCCTGTTGCTTGTGCAGAGCCACCACATCTACCTTCAATTCATTCCTATCTGTTTTTTGATCTACACTGACAAAACCGCCTTCATCGCTGATCACACCTCTGGATTGTGCAATTTCTTTTCCGGCGGAGGATTTCCTTTGGGGTTTTGGAGCAGGGGGCGGAACCACATCAGCTTTTGGCTCATCATCGAAAAAGAAGTCTTCATCATCTGGGGCCGCAGGGAAAGATTCGGTTTTCGATTTTTCTTCAGGCTTAGGTTGCGACAGCTTCAAGTCATCTTTAAAGAAATTATCCTCTTCTTTGGTTTTATTTTTATCAGTTGGAGGCTCTTCAGTTTCTGTTTGAAATTCCTTGCCGAAATCCTCTTCAAAAAACAAGTCCTCATCGTCATTATCATTGCTCCATGGAAGGGAACTACACCCCGTTAGGGCTAGCGAAGCCACCAAAACCGAAACTGAAAACCCTTTAACTATTCTGTTAACAAATCCCATGACTCCCCCAAAATAAGGAAAACTCTCAATCCAATTGCACTGCCGCAAACCTGAGAATACCAATCATCCTACGGATAATTCCTCCGAAATTGTAACAATTTACAGAGAGTTATACAATCATTTGGGGGCCAGCCGGTCTGAATACCCGGTTTTAAGCCTGATGTCCTTGACCACCACATCCAAAACCTTGGCGACACGATCCATTTCTGCCATCTCATTCCCCCGCCCCAGACTAATCCTAATAGTCTGAAACATTTCACTTTGCGCGATATTCATCGCACCCAATACTTCAGAAGGCGAAACTGACCCGGAACTGCAGGCGGTACCGGTGGACACCGCAATTCCTTCCAAATCAAGTCGGATCATAAGCGCCTGACCTTCCACCCCGTCAAATCCCAAATAAAGGGTATTAGGCAGGTGATACTCCGGGTGCCCATAATAATGGATACCGGATATCTTGGAATCGATCTGCTGACGAAGTCTGCCCCGAAGCCGGAGCAAATGAGCACGATCCTCTTTCAGCCGCGACCGGGCTATTTCCGCAGATTTTCCCAAACCCACGATACCAGGAACATTCTCCGTCCCTCCCCTTCTCTTTTTCTCCTGACCTCCCCCCGCCAGCAAGGGAATCAGCGGAGGCGTTCCTCTGCGGATATAAAGTGCCCCCACTCCCTTGGGACCATACATTTTATGGGCAGACAAAGACAGCAAATCCACCGGCAGATTGGGAACGTGAATCTCTACTTTACTTACGGTCTGAACCGCATCTGTATGGAACAACACCCCTTTTCCCCGGGCAATTGTCCCGATGTCTTCAATAGGCTGAAGAGTTCCTACTTCACTGTTACCGTGCTGAAGGGTGATTAAAATGGTTTGGTCGGATATCATTTCCTGCAACGCGGCAATATCGATCCGGCCATAGCCGTCGACCGGAACATAGTCAATGACAAAACCATCCTTTTCAAGTTCCGCACAGGTGTTTAAAACGGCCGGATGCTCTACCCGGCTGGTTAAGATGTGGTTTCCCTTAATCCGGAGCGCCCGGGCAATTCCGGCTATTGCAAGGTTGTCCGATTCGGTGCCGCCGCTGGTAAAGACAATTTCGGAGGGATGAGCCCCAATCAACTCCGCCACCTGCTCTCTCGCTTCATCCAGGTGAACCCGGGCCGCCCGCCCTTGAGAATGAGTGCTGGAAGGATTGCCGAAAACTTCCCTGTAAATGGGAAGCATGCTTTTCAGCACGGCTTCATCAACTGGGGTTGTGGCATTGTGATCTAGGTAAATAGGGACCATGTTAATTTAAAAACTGCTGAAATGTTGGATGTGAGCCACGGCCTGGCAACGTTATGGGTCGGCCTGACGGAAGAAATGAAATCAATTATCGTTGGAAGCTTTTTTCATGCCGGTCTTTTTCAGAGGCACCGGCTGAGGAGGCGGAGGCGTTTTCTCTTCCGTGGAATTCTTAGCCAAAGAATCCCTGAGCAACCGAATGTCTTTTTCCATTTGAGGGAGGCGATCCAATACCGCCTCGATGGCCTGCGCCATAGGATCGGGAAAGGTTTCCTCTAGATCCTCAAAGTCGGCCGAAATACCTGAAAATACCACACGTCCGGGAACCCCGATAACCGTCGAATATTCCGGAACTGATTGCACCACTACTGAACCGGAACCAATTTTACTGTTGTTCCCAACCGTCACAGGACCCAACACCTGTGCCCCCGCACCAATGACCACGTTGTCACAGATGGTGGGATGCCGCTTGCCCTTTTTGGTGCTGAGTCCGCCCAGGGTTACGCCATGATAAATAAAAACGTTATCCCTGATTTCAGAAGTCTCCCCAATCACCACACCCATGCCGTGATCGATAAAAAATTTCCGGCCAATCTTTGCGGCGGGATGTATTTCAATTCCCGTCAGCCAGCGTGCCAGATAGGAAAACCACCGGGCAATCAGTTTGATATTGTGGTTCCAGAGCCAATGATTGAAGCGATAAGCCAGCAAAGCGTGCACACCGGGATAACAAATCAAAACCTCCCAGAAATGACGGGCAGCCGGATCCTTCTTCATCGCCTCCTGGACGTCTTCTTTAAGTTGACCCAACATTGATTTCACGATCCTGTTATTAGGAAATTCCTGTAAATTGTATAATATCCCTCCTGCCGGAGCAATGGGCAATAAAAAACCCCAAAAAACAGTTTCCGGGGATATTTTGGACCTGTGCAATTTAATTTGGTAGAAAATTAATCGATCACATTATGGCCCCGGTTGCGCATACAGTTGCGATAGGCGTGAATAAACCGCTGGTCGGCGTTCATCCCCTGACTCACGCCACCGGCCAATCCGCCTGCGGTGGCGCCAAACATGGCACCTTCCACCGGACGCCCGGAGAGGCCTCCCAGCAGGGCACCTCCCAGCATTCCAATGCCCCCTCCCACGAGGGCACCTTTGACGGTTTCTTCTCCACCTCGGCTGGCCTGATGGGCCAGAGATTCGCATTCATACAAATCCTGACCGATTCGGTCGGCACGCGGATCGCCATAGGGGTCAACTGTCGGGCGATAACCGCCATGCGCGGCACATCCGGAAACAATCACCGCAAACAAAATAAAACCCGTTACTTTTCGACCAGTCATAAATCATCCAAAGGAAAATAAGCCAATAATATTTTGATTTAATTAGTTTAAATAAAGCTGGAAGATAAAGTCAATTTCAGACTCCATTTATACGAAAGGGCAATCATTCCGGGTGTCAAGCCACCCGCAAGAGTTTTAATCACCCTTTAACACAAATTATCGGCTCCACCCGGGCAACCTTTCGCGCCAGACCGGCTTCATCCGCCGCATTCACCACTTCACTGACTTCTTTATAGGCGCCAGGGGCTTCCTCCGCCACCCCCCTCAGGGATGGACTGCGAATGATGATTCCCCGTTTATGCAAATCATCGACCACCGAACGTCCCTTCCATTGCTTGGTAGCCTTTCTCCGGCTCATTCTCCGTCCTGCCCCGTGAACCGCTGAACCGAAGGCATGCCCCATGGTTTCATCTGTTCCACACAGAATATAAGATGCCGTACCCATGGTGCCGCCAATCAATACCGGCTGCCCGGCTGAACGGTAGGCTTCGGGAATATCCGGATGGCCCGGCCCGAACGAACGCGTCGCCCCTTTGCGGTGCACAAAAACTGATTTGATGACGCCGTCAATATCATGCTCCTCCAGCTTGCACGTGTTGTGGGAAACGTCATACAGCAAATCCAACTCCGCTCTGGGCAGAATCCTGGAAAATGCTTCACGTGTCAGGTGGGTGATGATCTGCCGATTGGCCATGGCGCAGTTCATAGCGGAGCGCATGGCACCCAGATATTGCTGACCGATTTCGGAATTAATTGGAGCACAAGCCAGTTCCCGATCTGGCAATCGGAGCCCATAACCTGGAGCGGCCAGTACCATGGATCTCAGAAACTCGGTGCCGATCTGATGCCCCAGCCCCCTTGAACCGCAATGGATACTCAATACAATATCTCCCGGAGCAATGCCAAACGCATCCGCCGTATCGGTGTGGTAGACCTCCACAACTTCCTGAATTTCTAGATAATGGTTACCGGACCCGAGGGTTCCCATTTCATCTTTCTGACGCTTTTTAGCCTGTGGTGAAACAGCGGATGGATCCGCACCACTCATACACCCTTTTTCTTCAATATAAATCAGATCGTTCTTGTTCCCATACCCCCGGGAAACTGCCCATTGAGCACCTCCCTCCAGCATGTCGTCCATTTCCTTCGGATTCAAGTGGATCTGCCCCCGGCTCCCAACCCCGGCAGGAATGCTTCGAAATAGAGCTTCCGCCAGGGGCTCTTTCACCGCCTCCACATCCTCGCGTGACAGGCCGGTATGAAGAGTCCGCACACCACAAGAAATATCGAAACCCACACCCCCGGCAGAAATCACGCCGCCCTCGTCTGGGTCAAACGCGGCCACTCCCCCGATGGGAAACCCATACCCCCAATGCGCATCCGGCATGGCATAGGACGCCTTTTGAATCCCAGGAAGCTTGGCGACATTGGTTACCTGTTCGTAGACCTTGTCGTCCATGTCCTCGATCAAATCCCCGCTGGCAAAAATAACGGCAGGGACTCGCATATCCCCAAAAGGTTCAATATGCCACTCGCATTCCGATTTACGCTTCAACCGTGTTTTCTGCATAACTTCTACATCCGTATTAATCGAGATTCATACATCGACCACACATTGCGCCATCCAACGGCCATCAGCATCTTCAGCTAAACGCAGACTGGTATAGGTAGCCCCCTTGATTTCCACCGCTGGCTGATGCTTTTCCACTACGACCGGTTCTCCCCACATTTGACCTTTAAGGCGCGGACCATCGATATATACCTTGTACCTGGAGAATAGCATTTTACGAGTGGCCATTTCATAGATAACAGCATTGAGCCAATCGACCAGCAAAAGCTCAGGATCATCCAGCTCACAATGCACTTCTACCATATTCAAAGGGGCGACCAGTTCAAGGTCGGTGACAACTGAAGTTAAGGCAAGTGCGGCCTGGGCAAAGGCCTCCGCGGGATCCGGACCATAGCCTCGTATTCCCATATCCGCTTCATGGGGGAAATGCTCCCATTGGCTATGAATTGATTTTGAATTGATGGGAATCACCCCTGAGAGTTTGCGGTCAAAGTGATTCGGTACTCAATTCGGAGTCTATTTCCGAATCGCTGTAATCTTTCAGGGCTTCTTCCTGGGTCTCCCTGTCAGCGGTGCGATAAACGCGGATGGTCTCGAAATGGGTTCCCTGTTGTACGCGAATGAGGGACATGCGCATCAATTCCAGGAGGGCCAGAAAGGTCACGATGACTTCCTGCTTGGACTGGTTATCGGCAAACAGCGATTCAAAAGTAACACTATCATGTTCGTTTAAGATATCCAGTACCCGGTTGACCCGCTCCGATACGGAAAGGGTGGTGATTTTAATTTCGATATCTTCCTTGAACGTTTTCTGGCTCAGAACCTGTTTGAAGGCACTGAACAGATCGAACACTGTGGCGTCGACAATAACTTCTTCTTCTCCTTCTTCGACCTGAATTTCACTTCCCCGGGAGAACAATTGTTGCCGGTCGTGCTCCAGTTGCCGCAAGTCACCGGCGGCTCCCTTGTATCGCTGATACTCGAGAAGTCTGCGGGTCAATTCGGCTCGGGGATCGTCCCCTTCGTCAATATCTTCATCATCATGCACAGGCAGAAGCATTTTTGATTTCATGCGGGTGAGCTCGGCGGCCATCACCAGGTATTCACCGGCAAGCTCAAGATTCAGGTCGCTCATCAATCCCATATAATCCAGATACTGGCGGGAAATTTCTGATACAGGAATATCATGGATATCCATCTTCTGTTCCTTAATGAGGTGCAGAAGCAGATCCAGCGGACCTTCGAATATGTCAAGTTTGAGTTGATAGGTCATAGGGGAGACTCCAAATACTAGTACTGGGGCAATGTATCACCAAATCACCGGCCCGCCAAGCCTCTTTATAAATCCCCCCAGCGATGCTGGAGGAGGGAGAGGATCACCAGAGAAACCGAATCCGCCCTGAGAAGTCGCGGCCCCAGGCTTACAGTTTGAAACCCCTGATTACGGAGCAGTTCAATTTCCGAATCGGCCCATCCCCCCTCCGGTCCCGCTAAAAAAGCGATGGAGGATACTGGACCTTGAGATGATATATCGTGAAGACGTGTTCGGGTCTCTCCTTCCCAGAAAACCAGTTTTAAATCACAATCGAAGGATTGCCTACAAAACGGTTCAATCGACATCACAGCGGGATAAACTTCCGGCACCCGAGTGCGACCGCATTGCTTGGAAGCCTCCGCCGCTATCCGTTGCCAGCGTTGAGTGCGGTTGGCCTCGGAGCCTTGCGGCAAGCGGGCCACGCAATGCTCGGTGATTAATGGCACTATAGTATGAACTCCCAGTTCCGTGGCTTTTCTGACCAGAAAGTCGAACCCTGCACCTTTAATCAAAGCCTGTCCCATGCGAATTTTGACTGGCGATTCTGTCTTTAGAGCGACGGTAGAAAGAATTTCACCACGAACAAAACTCCTCTCTACTTCAGACAAAACAATCTTATGCTGAAACCCTTGATTGTCCACCACTCCAATCCGGTCACCAGGCTTCATCCGGAGCACCTTGCGGATATGGTCCACATCTGGACCATGGATGGTTACGGTTTTATTGGAAAATCCTTCGGGAGAAACAAAAAATCGATGCATGACCGGTCAGGATAGGGTTGAAAGAGTTAAAAGTTCATCAGCAGATTTGATTTCGTAATCTGGACGCACACCCATGGGGGATTCTTTCCCTGTCCGATTGACCCAGGCGGCGGGCATTCCCACACCTTGGGCACCTGTAATATCTGCATTTAAATTATCGCCAACAAATAAAACATCCGGCGCTTTAAGGTCCAACCGGCTCAGGGCCAGTTGAAAGATCGAGGGGTGAGGCTTGCGGTAAGGCACCTCGGAGGAATAAATGGAAAATTCGAAGTAAGAGTCCAGTCCAAGCAATGACTGCTCGTAATCTTTCATAAAACCCGGATTAGTGGTATTGGAAACTATGCCCATCCGCACCCCGGCCTTCTGAAGCTCCGTAAGAGTCCTGATCATTTCAGGATAGACTTTCCGATGGGAATAAATTTCATCGTAATAAATTTTCAAAAGGTCCTCAAATCGGATTTTGCCACTCAATTGAATATTACTTTGAATCAACAAGAAATTAAGAACGTGATCGAATCTCGCTTCCCTATGAGTGGGCCTCGAAATTTCAATCATCCCGAAGAACAGGCGGTGATAAGTGTCGTACCATTGCTGAAAACCGGGAAGGTCATGATGCCCCATGCCTTTTAAACAATCATACACCCCCAGCAGGGCCACCCGGTCTTCTTCATTCACAAGGTCTACCAGAGTATAAGCCCAGTCGAACAACACTGCTTTATATGGAAAGTTCATACCGACCCAAATTCTTTTTTATAATTAACATTTACATTAACCTCTCGCCTGAAAACCTTATTAAATGCGGGTGTTATTGGCAACAAAATTATAAATGAGGGATCAACCATCGGGGAGGTCCTTTGACTCCAGAAGTTTATTCCTTTAATCTGAAAAGTCTATGAAATACAAGTATGCTGTTTTAGGTGCCGGAAGGCAGGGAGTGGCCGCCGCATACGATTTAGCCCGTCTCGGAGAGGCGAACGAGATCCGTTTATTTGACCTCGACGCCGACGCCGCAATGCGGGGTGCGCTGAAGGTCAACGAACTCCTTCATACTCAAGTCGTCAAAGGCATGGGTCTGGACGTCACGGATCCATCCACACTGGTCCCTGCCCTCAGGGGGGTTCATTCCACCATCAGCGCGGTTCCCTACGAATTCAATATTAACATTACTGAAGCCGCAATCGAGGCCCGCTCCAATATATGCGATTTGGGAGGCCACACCGATACCGTACGCCGGCAGTTATCGCTTGGCGACCAGGCCAAGGCCGCCGGAGTAACCATAACCCCAGATTGCGGAATGGGACCGGGCCTCAATATCAACATGGGCGTCCGCGCCATGGACTATCTCGACGAACCGGAGGATGTCTATATCTGGGACGGCGGCTTGCCCCAAAATCCGCAACCGCCCTGGAATTATTGGCTCACGTTCAATTTCAACGGTCTCATCAACGAATATCACGGTGATGCCTGGTTTATCCGGGGCGGGCAACCTACCCCGGTGGCCTGTCTGACAGAAATTGAAACGCTGGAATTTCCACAACCTCTGGGAATGATGGAGGCCTCCGTCACTTCCGGCGGATTATCCACCGCACCGTGGACGTTTCAGAATAAACTCCGTCGTCTGGAAAACAAGACACTGCGTTATCCAGGGCACTGGGAGCAGTTCATCGCCTTCCAGAGCCTGGGACTGTTTGAAACTGGGGAAAAAGAAATTGCCGGACAAAATATGGTGCCCCGGGAACTGCTCAAGGCCCTGCTGGCACCCAGCCTCACCCCGGAGCCGCCGGTCTATGACGTCTGCCTCATCCGAACCCAGGCCACCGGTCGGCACAATGGTTCGCACGCTTCCTGCACGCTCGATTTTCTGGAAACCTACGATATAGAGACCGGATTCACGGCCATGGAACAGCTCACCGGATGGCACGCCTCCATCATCGCCATTATAGCGGCACAGGGGCACCTTCCACACGGCGCAGTTCCGGTGGAGCTGGCTTTACGGGGAAAAACATTCGACCGGGAAATCACCCGGAGGGGATGGGAAATAAAGCGGGAAATCTTCACGAATCCAGCGTCTGCATAGCCTTACGTAGTTCCTTAAGCTCATTACCGGAAATACCCAAAAAATAAAGAATTAATTCGAGGTTATAAACGCTGATGGATGCCTGTGCGTGTTGCTGAACAATGGTTTTAGCATTAAAGGCGATTCCCAACCCTGCCTTGGCCAGCATGTGAATATCATTGGCTCCGTCGCCCACCGCAACCACCTGCTTTAATGAAAGCCTTTCCTGCGCCGCCAGGGAAACGAGTATCCTTTCCTTGGCCTGAGCGTCTATGATTTCCCCCTCCACTTCCCCTGTAACGACTCCATCCTGAATCTGCAAATGATTGGCAAATCCATAATCCAACTGATATTTTTCCTTCAAACGGGAAATGAAAAACTGGAATCCCCCGCTGACAATAGCGATCTTGAAATTCAAGCGCTGGAGAATGCGAACCAGCTCGGCTGCTCCAGGAGTCACAGGCAGTCTTTCGTACAATTGTTCCAGCTGATCCACCCTCAATCCTTTTAACAGCGCGACTCGTTGTTTGAGGGCAGTGGTGAAGTCAATTTCACCCTGCATGGCTTTTTCTGTGATGCCCGCCAACTGTTCCCCCACCCCGGCCAGCTTGCCCAGCTCATCGATTACTTCACACTGCAGGAATGTCATATCCGCATCCAAAATGATCAAGCGCTTGTTTCTGCGGAACAGCGTATCTTCCTGCACGGCGATATCGACTTCAAAATTTTCCTTGAAATTCAATAATGCGGAAAGTATATCGACATTCGTCATCACCTGCCTTGCCCCAATCACGATTTCCAGCACATGATAATCCTCGTAATCCAACTGTTCGATGCGAATGATATTGATATCCAGATCGGCCAGGGTGCGGGTGAGCTCCTTCAAAACTATGGGGCCTATCTTTTTCCCGAGAATGGTGACCACCAGGCGATGCTTGTAGGGCGCTTCGGGGCGATGCTGGGAATCCCAGGGGTATGCGGCGACCTTCATCCCGGTTTTCGCTCCATAGCTGTTCAGGGAGCCTCGCAGCTCCTCCAAAGCCCGCGGATTTTTGCTTTCCAGCAGGATAGACAGATTCAGCATTCCGTTAAAGACGAACTGCTTGATGTCCACCACCAGACATTCGTGGGCCACGATGGTTTCCAGGGCCTCCGCAAGAATGCCCGGCCGGTCCGACCCGGAAATATGAATATGGATTTGTTCAGTGGATTGAGGAGAGCTCATGAATCAGAACTGAGGGTTGTAACGCCAACCTTCGCGTTTTTTGCAGGTCCATCCGTCATTGACCTGAAACGTGGCGAGACCGTCCAGCGTTTGCGATTCGAACAGGGCAATCACACCCGGACCTTCAATCGAATTGCCTTTCAAGTGCAGGCGTTTCAGTTTGGAAAGGCATTTCGATTCGGCGAGTTTTCGGAGGCCGGCATCGGTGATTCCATTATTATTGAGGTTGAGGTATTGCACGTTTTCCAGAAATTCACATTGGGCGAGTTCAGCGACTCCTTCATCACCCAGCCGGTTGTCGTCCAGGTCCAGCCAGCTGACCTCCTTCATGCGGGGGGCCTGCCAGAGGAGCCGGGCCTCGTCCACCGTCAGGTGCAATCCGCTCAGCATGGCCTGATTGCCGCGAAGACGACCCTCAAAAATTGATTCAACGTCCTTAAATTTTGTTCTTTGCGCCATAATTATTTGTCTGCAACTGAGTTGAGAATTATCTAAAGCGGGAGATTGTATCAATTATTTATCGTCTGGGGGCACATATTTTTTGCCTTTCAGCTCAGCGGGGAGGTAGTCCTGCTCGACATGGTGTCCGGGGTAGTCGTGGGGATATTTGTATTCCGTCCCATAGCCGTATTTTTTGGCGTCTTTGTAATGGGCATCCTTGAGGTGGTCGGGAACGGGAAATGATTGTCCCTTATTCTCGACATCGCTCAAAGCTGAGTCGATGGCCCTGATGGCGCTGTTGTCTTTCGGCGCCCGCGCGACATAAATGACCGCCTGCGCCAGCGGAATTCTCGCTTCCGGCAGGCCAATGCGCTCCACCGCATCTGCCGCCGCATTGGCCACCACCAGCGCCATGGGATCGGCCAGCCCCACATCCTCCGCCGCGGTGATCACCAGACGCCGGGCGATGAACCGGGGGTCCTCTCCACCGGCAATCATTTTGGCCAGCCAGTAGATGGCGGCGTCGGCATCGGACCCGCGCAGGCTCTTCTGAAACGCTGAGGCGTGATCGTAATGCTCCGTCCCGTCTTTGTCATATAAAACGGCTGTCTGCTGGATGATTCCCTCAATCACCGACCGCCCTACCGGCGGAGGATTCTCAAGATTCAGCCCCCTTTGATAGGTCGCCGCCGCTTCCAGCACGTTGAGCGCCCGTCGCGCATCGCCATTGGCATGGCTGACGATCAGGTCCAGCGCCTCCGAATCCAAAACCACTGGACTGCCCCCGAAACCATGATCTTTATCCTGCAAGGCCCGTTCGAGGATATGACGAATATGGTCGGCGGTGAGATACCCAAGACGAAATACCTGGCAGCGGGAACGCAGGGCTGGGAT
Organism: Nitrospinota bacterium; assembly: GCA_029879645.1. Taxonomy (GTDB): domain Bacteria; phylum Nitrospinota; class Nitrospinia; order Nitrospinales; family Nitrospinaceae; genus SZUA-226. The sequence continues at coordinate 11,393 of JAOUPX010000034.1, read as the reverse complement.
CACTTCAAACGATGGATTTTCAGTGGTCGAACCGATCAGCCGAATCGTTCCGTTTTCGATATAGGGCAGAACGGCATCCTGCTGAGATTTATTGAATCGGTGGATTTCGTCGATGAAGAGAATGGTTCGGCGCTTGGATTGCGACCAGCTACGCTGGGCGTGTTCGATCACTTTCCGGATATCCGCGACGCCGGCGTTGACGGCGCTGATTTCATGAAATTCACTTTGGGTGATGCGGGCAACAATCCGGGCGATGGTGGTCTTACCGGCGCCAGGAGGGCCCCATAGAATAAACGACAGCCCGGCATCTTTTTCGATCAACCGGCGGAGCGGACTTTTTTCACCGATCAGATGATCATGGCCCAACAGATCCTCCCAGTTATCCGGCCGCATGCGGTCAGCCAGCGGCGGCGGCGGGGAGTCGGTCTTTTTCTCATATTCCGGGAACAATTCCATCATGCCTTTTTATACCAAACAACGGCATAATTCCCAAGAAATCTAAAAGTCCCTGGATTTCAGAGCCTGGATGCCCCGGCGCATGGGCTCGAAGGCCACGTATAACGACAAAATGATGATCAGGGCGTAAAAACCCATGACCTCCAAGTCATTCATCCCCTCCGCCAGAAAAACTTCTCTAAAGTGGTAGTACATGGGTTGGGCTGCCAGCACCAGAACCAGCCCCACATAAATCAGGCTGGAGATTATGAACAGGATGCCGCCTGTGCCGCTGGAAATCTCCGAAATGTTTTCGTAATCGAATTTAGGGTACATGGCACCCATCCCGACCGCCATGCCCACGACGCCGACGGTAATAAACAGAACGCCAACAATCGATGCCTGCATGACGTAAGCGTCAACCTGCAACAGGATATTCGAAACCACCACCAGCAGCTCTCCAATCAGCAGGAGAGGCGGGAAATACATCAAAAATTTTCCCAAAAGAAAACTCTCCATCCTCACAGGGGCCGTATAAATGGTCCACATCTTTTTACCTTCCAGACTGGTGGCGGAAAACACAAAACGTGCCGCGAGGGCCGAAAGCACAAAACCGATCAAACCAATATTTAATACGGAAACCACATTTTTGAGAACTATATTTTCTAGAGGCAAGTTGTAAATATTAAAAATATAAACCACCACCAGAGCCGCCAGAATAAACAACTGCGACCAGTGTGAGGGATCGCGGGAAAACATAATCAGATCTTTATGGAGTAAACCTTTCTGGTGGGTGGACAAGGGCAGAATACTCAACCAAAAGTATTTCCGGGGTCCTTTTTTCCGGGCTTTGTGATTGGGAGCATTTTTAACTTCCTGATAGGCCCGCCAGCTTGCAAAATATACGCGGCGGCTGATCAACCAGAAAAATACTCCCAGAATGAATGCCGTTCCATACAGATAGGCCAATTGCCAGAACGCCGTCCCGGTCTGCTGTTCAGCCCAACTGGAAATCCCGATAGTCATCCAACTGCTGGGATGAAACCCGAACTCCGGCATTTTAAGGCTTTCGACAAAAGCGATGATGGATTCGTCGGAAACTTTTTTATCAAAAAACTTTTCCGGCGACAAAAAGCGAAAAAACAAGATCATCCCCGCCAGAAAAAACAATCCCATGAACGACAGAATCTGATAAGCCTTGTCGGTCGGGAAAAACCACATCAAGACCATTATCCCGATCACACCCAGAATTGTCGGGATCACCACAAACGGGGGCAGACTGGCCATGAGATAAAGATAGTATCCGGCATTCACTTCAAAATAATATCCATAGGCGAGAAAAATGGGAAAGGCGAATACCAGCACCACCCACGATGCATTGATGAGAGTCTGTGCAAACCGGACCCGGACGATAGAGCCTTTGCTGACCGGCTGGGAATGAAGGAAGTCCAGATCGGAAGAAATGTAGAAGATGGACAGGGAAGCGATAATCGCTGAAAACAGCACCATCACAAACAAGGTAAGAAAAATCACGTTGAGCAGTTGGAACGTCAATTCTTCCCCCACCTTCAACGGTAATTCGTCCAGATATCGAATCATGCGGTAAGAAAAGGCGTAATTGGCGGCGAAAAACAAACCGGCAAGAATCACTATCAATCCCCACCGGCTCCATTTATCCGGTGCCGGATGCACAAAATGATTTTTCAAAATCAACCATCGCACCCGGAACAGCTTATAGGTATTAGTCATGACCAAAGTGGACATAGGTGTACTCTGGAAAAAGTGGATCGCTAGAAAATCGGTTAAGGACTATCTACTCAGGATAAAGGCTTTTCGCCCATTGGACACAAATAAAATCCATCCACCGGCGATCCCCAAAAGGGTTCTGTTTTCGGGAGATATAACCCATGTGCCCGCCGAACTCCGGGTTAACGAATTTAACGGCGGGACTCATCCGGGCATCGTTGAAAATAACTGGAGGGATAAAAGGATCGTCCTGGGAGCACAACAGAGTGGTGGGAACGGTGATGGCCCCAAGAAATTGTTTGGAGCTGCAGGATTCGTAATAGTCTTCGACACAGGGATAACCAAAAGCCGGAGCGGTATAGCCCACGTCAAACTCCCAGATAGTTTTGGGTTTAAAAGTGGGACGAACAGCGTGCGGCTGGCATTTCAACATGCTGGCCACCTGCCTGTTCATCAGACGCAGATAATAGGTGTTGAAGGTACGCGACCACGGCCCTTCCGATATTTTACGGCTGGCCATTTTTAGATCGATGGGAGGGTTCACCGCCAGAGTGGCTTGAACATTTGAGGGAATCACCCTGCCCTCCCCCAGGTATTTAAGCAGAATATTGCCGGTCAGGGAAAATCCCATAATCAAGATTTTGCGCTCAGGGTACAAATTCACAATGAACCGGACCACTCTATCCAGATCGTCGCTGGACCCGCCATTCCACAACCGGTCGCACAGCCCAATACCGGAACCACTTCCCCGGTGGTTCATCATAAAAACCCCGAACCCCTCATTAAATAGTTTAAAGGCGATCCGCCGCATATAACCGGACTCGCTGCACCCGCCCATACCGTGCCCCATTAAAACCAAAGGAGCCGATTCATTTTCAGATTTAAGCTCATACATCAACAACTCATTTGAGCCATCCAGGACGATTCGGTGAATTATTCTTTCAGGGAGATAGGTATCGCCGGTAAACTGCGAGCCTAGAATAGTCTGAGCAATGGGTCCTCGAATCAGCGGATGCGGATCAAAGGTAATATCGGAAAGGTTCATCGAAATTCCATCAGGGCATATAAAAACCCGGTTGTACATATTTTAAAAGCGGGACTCTAAAGTTGTTTAATGAAATAAATAGTGCCTTCCCGGTATCTATTACAAGAGCAGGCTCTGGAAAATTCTGATTTCAGAATAACCAAATCTCGCTTGTTTTTCAAAAGTGAGTCCCGCTGAAGATGGGTCTTGACGGCCTTCGGTCTCCTTGATAAATTGCCTCAATAACTCCAATTAGATTGTAATTTTAATGAACTTTAAATCTGGAAAAAATATGCGGTTTCCTCTCTCTATTGCATTGCTGACTGTAAGTATTGCCCTGTGCCTCACGGCATCCTCCCTCGCTGGGGACACATATAATGCCGCGATTCGCCAGGCCACGGCTTTGAGTCAGTCTGGCGATTGGAATGGCGCCATACTTGAATTTCAGAAAGCTTTACAGGAAAAACCGGATGACGCTATAACCCAGGCTAATCTGGGAGTGGCACTCAGCCGGGTTGATCGCCACAAGGAAGCCCTGCTCGCATTCCAGAAAGCCCTGAATATGGGGTATGACAACGCCAATTTTCGGTATTTCCGGGGGCTGTCCCTGGCGAAACTCAATCTTCTTGAAGATGCGGCCCTGGAAATCGAAACCGCTCTAGCTAAAGATTCTCGCATGGTCAATGCGGATTACGACCTGGGGCTGATTTACCACCAATTGGGGCGCGATGAAAAAGCCCGAAAGCAGGTGGATAAGTTGTACAAAAGAAATTATAAACTGGCTCAGAAACTCCACGACCAGATTCCGCTCGATTACAAAATCAGTTCAGTCGATCAGGGTGGAACGCTGAAAGGCCGTGTAGACCTGACAGGAAAGGTTCCAAAGGCGAGAGCCTTTCACCTGATCCACGCACCTAATATAGAATTTTGCTCCCGCATGTCGGATGGCAAAGGGCATCGCATCCTATATGACTTTACCGTATCAAAAAATGGCGGACTCAAGGACACCATCATCGCTATTCAGGGAGTCAAAAAGGGAAAACCCTTTACGCGCAAAATGCAAACACTGGAACTTAAAAGGTGCCATTCTGACAAATATGTGATCGGCATTAAAAACGGCGAGAATATCCTTATTGAAAACACCGACCCCATCAAGCACGAAATCGCCACTTATGAAATTTATGGACCTCACCGCAACCAAATCAGCAACAAAAGTGTGTTGGCCAATAATTCCCAGGTCCGGTCGGCTTTCATTAAACCCGGCGCGCCAGAGTTTATCCTGAAATGCAATCTGCACCCCTTTCTTCAAACCCGGGGCTATATTATTGATAATCCTTATTATGTGGTCAGCGATGAGGAAGGAAATTTTAATATCGAAAATATTCCCCCTGGCACCTACGAAGTGACCGCCTGGCACCCTTTTATTCCCGTTCTAAAAGAGATTATCACCATAGAGGACGGCAAAACCGCCCAACTGAATTTTACGTTCAAAGGGGAAGACGCACGGCGCAAACTTTACCACGATGACACCAAAGGGTACCGATTCAACACCTGGTATGACAGTGAGATCACGTTTTATGGAGATATCAGGAAAGACGATCCCGTTGAAGTTCTGCAGGAGTTTGACAATAGCGAGAGGTATATCGGAGATTTGAAACCCTTCTAATTTAGTTCAACTTACAGTAAAGCCTTAATCAGATTCTCCAACATTCTATTTTGCCTCTTTCAAAACAATGCCCTTCAAATTATGGAGGCGTTGTGCCTGGTCGGCGGCGGCGCGTGCATTCGCCTCGTTCTGGTATTTCCCGAGAAATACCCGGTACCAGACACCCTTGGTTTTAGAAATTTCCACACTTCTCACAAAAGCAGGAAACCCCTTTGCTTTGAGCTTTGATTCCAGGGAACGGGCCTGGCTCAGCTTTTTGAAGGAACTCACCTGAACCATATAAGGTCCGAGGGACAAGCTGGACGGAGCAGTACGCCGGGCGGAACCGGAAGTAATTCGGGGGGATATCTCTTGTTTGGGTGTGTTGGGCGCAATGGCCGAAGGCTCCGGAGATTTTTTTCTAGGCTCCTCCTCCATTAAGTCGTCCAACTGATTCAGAATATCCTTATAGGAAGACGAAGAAGGGTTTTCATTATCTCCATCAGGTTCCTTGTACGAAGCCAGAATGATGCGAGGCTCCTGAATGACCTTCTCCACTTCATTCACCCACGAGTGGACAGTTTTCTTCATGACTTTAACCTTGCCGTCCAAATCTACATATCGGTCCAGGTCCACATCTTCCAAAGTTTCAAAAAAAGTATAGTCGTATTGTTTGACCGGCGCAGGAACAACATTCTTTATCTTTTTGAAAATAGATTCAGATTTCACCGCATGGTCTTTCTTGACCAACTGTGTATTCTTTTCAGAGTTATCGCTGAAAAACGAAAACAAATGCTTCTCTCCGGCCTGATACATGCCCCACCCCACAGCACCCAGCAATCCCAGAAAAATGATTTTTTTAAAAAATCCCATGGTATTCCCCATCCTTAAAATCTGATGTGACCCCCGGAACCAACAGGGAGAAAATTTGGTAATCAAATTGTACCAAATTTTTCAATAGTTTATAGGATTTTTTTGGGGGGAGACACCAGAAATCTGAAAAATGGGCGATAAAAGCGCAATTTCGCTTACATTTTTTCGGGGGCGGAAACGCCGAGGATATTCAGCCCGCTGGCGATCACGTTCCTGAGGCAATCCAACAGCAAAAGCCGGGCCAGGGTCAATTCCCGATTGTCTGTCACAACCCGGTGCTGCTTGTAGTAACTATGAAAAATGGAAACCAGCTCCTGAAGATAAAAGGCGATACGATGAATTTCCTGCGATTGGGCGCTCTTTTCAATGCAGGCCGGATACGTCAGAATCTTTTTCATCAGCGCAAACTCTTCCTCTTCGCGCAACAAAGAAAGATCTGCGGAATCCAGATTCGGCGCGGGAACTCCCTGCTCCTCGGCAGTGCGGAACACACTGCATACCCGGGCATGAGCATATTGAATATAGTACACAGGATTTTCCGGTGATTCCTTCTTTGCCAGGTCCAGATCGAAATCAAGGTGGCTGTCCGAACTGCGCATCAGGAAAAAGAATCGGGTGGCATCGACACCCACTTCCGCCACCACATCCGCCAGGGTTTCAAACTCACCGGACCGGGTGGACATTGAAACCTTCTGTCCCCCTCGTTTCAAGGTCACAAACTGGACCAGCAGGACCTTGAACACATCCTGACTGTACCCCATCGCCTCCAGTACCGACTGCATACGCGGAACATAGCCGTGATGATCCGCTCCCCATAAATCCAGGATAAGGTCGTAGCCACGGTCGACTTTATTCTTATGATAAGCAATATCAGAGCAGAAATAGGTCCGCTCGCCGCCCTGCTTGATGATGACCCGGTCCGCGTCGTCCTTAAATTGGGAGGTTTTCACCCAGGTGGCGCCGTCCTTGTCATAAACAAATCCCTTCTCCCGGAGCCAGTGAATCGATTTATTGACCGAATCGTCCTCATCCAGACTCGCTTCGCTGAACCAGCGGTCAAATTCCACGCGGAATTCCTTCAAATCATTGCGAATTCCATCCAAAATGGAATCCTTGGAATACTGCCGGAAATAAGTCAGCGCATCCTCGTCCTTCTTATCAAGGTGACTGGAGCCGTCTTTATCGATTATTTCCTGCGCAATGTCCTTGATGTAATCGCCCTGATACCCATCCTCGGGGAAAACCGCATGCTTCCCCAGTCGTTCTTTGTATCGCATCCAGGTGGAGCGGCCAAGATTGTTCATCTGGTTGCCCACGTCATTGATGTAATATTCGGTCGACACATCATATCCGGCCTTTTTCAGGAGACAGGACAGTGCATGCCCGACAGCCGCGCCCCGGCCATGCCCGACATGAAGGGGACCGGTAGGATTGGCGCTTACAAATTCCACCAGTACTTTTTTCTTTCCCCCAATATCCGATTGTCCGAACCCGCTTCCCAAACGAATGGCTTCCCGTAATCCGTTAAGGAAAAAGTCTCCCGACATTTTGATGTTGATAAAACCGGGACCCGCCACTTCCGCGGAACTTATCAAGTCCACTCCATCATTCAGGAAACCGCAAATTATCTCTGCGATCAACTTGGGATTCTTTTTTTCAGGGCGCGCCAACTGCATCGCCAAAGTGGTGGCAAAATCTCCCAGCTTTTCATCTTTGGGTTCCTCAATCACGATATCGGGAGTTGACTCCAGAATAAGGACGCCCTCATTTTTCGCGCGTTTTAAAGCATCTGTGATTAGATTTTTTACGGTTTCTTTCATAAGGCCAATGATTTGATCCTAATTACCGGTAACTGTTGAATGGATTGCAATTTTTAATGAGTGGAAAATTGTGCGCCGGAAAATTTCAAAAATTTTATTTGGATGGCTTGCGGATTGCCTCGATTTGAGATTCCATTTCCTTTTCCAATTTCTCTTTTTCTTCGACAAATTCCTGCTTTAATTTTCCCGATTCCAACTCAAGCTGTTCCGGCGGGGTGCGGTCTATCAAACGACTTAATTTATGCTGGAGAGTAACGTCCTTATCCGCGATTTGAGCTTTAAAGTCTCTCCGGATCTCCGCAATCTGATCCTTCTGTTTGGCAGTCAGTTTTTTCTGGTTTTTCACTTCGGGAACCAGTTTGTCGGATTTCTCCAAACTGATTTCCCAGGCACTTTTTAAACCGGACATGTATTCACTCCTAAGTAATTTTGAGGTGATTATAAACGAACCGCCAACCCCAAACAAATCAAAAGATATACACTTATTCGCAATTCCCCCCTTAAATTCTTCATTTCCGTTTCAATATAGGGTTGGTATACTCATTTACTATAAACCGGTTAGCAAGTAATCACCCTATTACCCTCACCGGACAAGAATATCCAAATATTCCGCATGTTTACAAATACTTAAGAGGGATTGACAGAATAACATCTTTTGTTATTCTAAAAGACATGATACCTGAAACGGAACGCGCCCTTCTCCTGCATCAGTTGAAAAACTATCTCGTTTTCCTTAAGGAATCGGGGCATACACATATTCCTTTGAATAACGAGTTGAGTGAGCTTCCCGTCATGGCCGTTCCGGCCCGGGTTTTTCGCGACAGCTCCCCTCAACTCCTGGACTCCGGCATGAAACCCACCCGCCCTGATCAACAATCTAAAAAAGCACTGGAACCTGCCATTCGATTGGATCAGGTTCGGGAAGAATTGGGCGATTGCCAGCGATGCAAACTATGTGATACCCGCAACACAATCGTATTTGGTTCAGGCAATCCCGAGGCGGACCTAGTGTTTGTGGGCGAAGGTCCGGGAGCTGACGAGGATGCCCAAGGACTCCCCTTTGTCGGTCGAGCTGGTAAAAAACTGACCGAAATCATCGAAAAAGGAATGTTGCTCAACCGGGAAAAAGACACTTATATATGCAATATCGTTAAATGCCGCCCCCCGGGAAATCGTGATCCAGAAAAAGACGAAGTGGATGCCTGCAAACCGTTTCTCATTAAACAACTGAAAGCCATTCGCCCGAAAGTGATCGTGGCTCTGGGAAAACCCGCCGCCAGCACATTGCTCGGACGATCCGTCCCCATCACAAAGGAACGCGGCACGTGGCACGAGTTCGAAGGCATGAAACTGATGCTCACTTATCATCCTGCATACCTGCTGCGCGCCTACACCCTGGAAAACCGCCGGGCTGTGCATGAGGACATGCAAAAAGTCTTAAAGGTTTTGAACACATGAACAAGTCTAAAGAAGTGGTCGCACGACTCAAAAGTAATATTGAGTCGGTCATTGTCGGCAAATCCCAGGTAATTGAACAGGCGATCATTACCCTGATTGCGAAAGGCCACCTGCTCATCGAAGATGTTCCCGGGGTGGGTAAAAGTTCACTGGCCTATTGTCTAGCCCATTCGGTGCATCTCGATTTCCGCCGCATCCAGTTCACCAACGATATCCTGCCCTCGGATATCGTCGGGGTTTCGATTTACAATCAGAAGGAAGGCACGTTTCATTTCAACAAAGGCCCCATTTTTGCGAATCTGGTTTTGGCGGATGAAATCAACCGTTCCTCCCCCCGCACCCAGAGCGCCCTGTTGGAAGCCATGAATGAGAAACAGGTAACCGTGGACAACCAGACTTATGACCTGGATGATCCTTTTATGGTGATCGCTACCCAGAATCCAATTGAGAGCCACGGCGCGCACCCTCTGCCGGAATCGCAACTCGACCGCTTCATGATGTTCATTTCCATGGGCTATCCATCACTCGAGGATGAACGCCAGTTACTGTCACAAACATCACCCGCGAAAAATATTCGTGATATCCAGGCTGTGCTTGGAAAAGAGGATATACTGGAGCTTCAGCGCAAAGCGGAGACCGTCACCATTGAACCTGTCTTGACCGATTACATATTGAATTTGATTACCGCCACCCGCGAAACCTCTCACCTGGCACTAGGCGTCAGCCCCCGAGGGGGCATTATCCTGCAACAGGCGGCAAGAGCCCGCGCTTTAGTCTACGGCCGCGATTATTGCATTCCCGACGACATCAAACAATTGGCGGTTCCGGTTTTATGTCACCGGGTCATTCCTGAATCGCGTCATGGCACCCATAATCGCGCCGTCGCCGACACCGCCGCAATTATTAGCGAAATTATTGAAAGCATGGAAATCCCCGTTTAGCTGTCATTCATCAATCCTCACCGGACCGGGTGATTTGAAAAAAGAACTCGATTACAAACCGATTTTCACCCTCTCCTATTTCAATCGCACCCTGCAGGTGACACGTGAAGGCGGAGGATTTATATTCTTACTGTTCGCGGTAGGGATTGGCGCCATCAATACCGGCAATAATCTGCTGTACCTGATTCTCGCCATGTGTTGCAGTTTTATCGCTGTATCGGGTGTCTTATCAGAACAAACCTTGAAGGGAATATCCATCCACGCCCATTTACCCAGAACAGTTTATCCGGGCGACTCTTACCCCTTATATCTGAAAATCACAAATTCCAAAAAAACCATACCTTCGTATTCATTGTATGTGGACTTTCCTCTTGACCTGCGGGGACGTTATCGCATTGATCAGGTAGTCTATACTTATAAAATCCGCCCTCAGACCACCCTTGAAAAAAATCTGATATTCGTCGGCCTCAAGCGGGGACCCATTCATTTAAAAACTGTTAAATTAAAAACCAGTTTTCCTTTCGGCTTTTTCGTCAAGACCAAATCAATTCCCATTGATGCGGAAACCCTGATTTTCCCAACCATCAAAAATGTCGCCCTCCCCTCTCCCACTGAATATTCAGAGGAAGGAGAAGGCACCATCGGTCCGGCCGGGGACGATTTATATTCAATCCGGGAATACCAGCCCGGTGATCCAATGGCCACGGTTCACTGGAAATCCAGCGCCAAAACCGGAACCCTGCGGGTCAAGGAATTTTCAAAAGGAGGAATGCATAACTACACCTTGATTCTCAATATCATTGATCCCCAAACCAATGTTCAGGTTGAACCGGAATCTCTGGAAAATCGTGTGACAGAAACGGCTTCGCTGGCATATCATTTGATACGCCGGGGAGATGAGGTGAACCTGAAAACTCCCGAAATAAAAACTCCCTCCGGAAACACAGAAGCCCACTTGGAAAATATTTTAAAAATCCTCGCACGGATCGGATACTGATTTAAATCCTAACACGAGAGTTCTTATGTCTGAGAATAGGCCCTTGATTGGGGTGATAGGTTCTGGGTCGGAAACATACCCAGCCTTCAGCGTACCCCTGGGACGCTGGCTCGCTGAAAAGGATTGCGATCTGATTAATGGAGGCGGCGGAGGGGTGATGTCTTCAGTGGCACAGGCCTTCGCAGAAATTTCCAGTCGAAAAGGCAGAGTGATCGGAGTGATTCCCGCGAACGATCCCTGCGACACACAGGAAGGTCGATCCGCTTATTCCCCGTCTGAGGGATACCCCAACCCCTGGGTCGATGTTCCCATCTATACCCATCTCCATCTCTCCGGTGATTCCGGAAAAGAAACGGCCAGCCGGAATCATATCATCATATTATCTGCAGAAAGGATCGTCGCATTTCCCGGCGGCGCGGGAACACGTTCGGAAATTCAACTGGCAATGGAATAC
>JAOUPX010000113.1 GCA_029879645.1 Nitrospinota bacterium | reverse complement strand
AGGGAATCCTGGCGTCCTTGCCCGAAAACATCCCAGACCTTCCCTCCCCACGGGTGATTTTTCCCAGAGGGGTCGCCCAGGCCAGCGCGAAGCATTCGGGTTTGTTTGTCAGCCGGGTTAAACTGGGACAAACGGTGGGAGAAGATGAAATCATCGGACACATTCTCGATCCGGTTAAAGGTGTGGTTCTGGAAGAAGTGACTTCGCCGGTTTCCGGACAGCTGTTCACCTTACGTGAACAACCCGCTGTCCATGCGGGAGCCCTGCTCGTTCGGATGGCACGGGAAGGAGCAAAGAAATCTTGAAAGAAGAAATTCTGAACATCCCCACTCCCTTTGGGGAACCGTTGATTCTTTACAAAAACCGGTGGGGGCCGGAATACGGGGACACCCTGTCAATCGTCAGCGGATTGCAGGGCGACCGGCTGAATGGATTGATGGTAGCCTCACGTTTATCCCGGTTCCTTAATGATGTCGAGGCCGGAAAGGAAACCGGTTATCAGATTCGGGGAGGAATACAAATCTTCCCGATCGTCAATTATAAGGCCTGGGAAACCGGTAATGCCCTCTGGAATCTGGACAGTCAGGATACAGAATTGACCTTTCCCGGCATGGCTGTGGGGGAGTTGACCGAAACCATCTGCAATACGGTGATCCGTCACACCGCCGAATCTGAATACGGCATCATATTGCAAACCGGAGAAAGACATTACGAAGACGCGCCGCACGTAAAGCTGATCGATCCCGGCCGCAAACGGCGCAAATTGTCCCGTGCCCTGGGACTTCCCATAGGCCGCGAGGCCGCGGAGTCGCCCTCGCTCGTTTTGAATCTGGCAAAGCAATGGGATTTGATGGGACTGCATCCCTTTATCCTGTCCGCCGGCAAACCCCAGACCTATCATCCCCAATATTGCGATCTGCTATTGGACGGTATTATAAATTTCCTGAGAAGCGAAGGCCTGTTGAGCCACAAACGCGAGAAATCCAGCCAGAACGAAATGGTGTTCTTCGACGCCCCCAGCGAACTGCCGGTACTTACCAGTACTGCGGGGTTGTTTTATCCGGAATCAGTTCTCGGAACATCGGTGGTCAAAGGACAAAAACTGGGAGAGGTTCGGGATCTGTATCAGGGAACCCTGATGGAGGAAATTGTAGCGCCGGAAAATGGGATTGCGGTAACCTTGAGGGAACAGCCAATGGTACATGAAAAGGAATTAGTGGCGGTCTTGTTGCGGGGAAAAAACCAACGCTGGTTCTGGCCGTTCGGTTGAGGGGATACCGTTTATTTCACGTTAGCCAGAAAACTCAAAAAACCATACAGCGCCATACCACCGCCGATTATCGTGACAATGATACTGCGGGAGGTCCTCTTTTTAACTTCTTCCCGCTTCTTGCCTTCGGCATCGATATAAGACCACTTCAGCCTGGGGTCCCGCATTTTGGCCTGTTGCTCACGCTCTGTTTTAGCCAGCCAGGACAAAAGAAACATACCCACTACAAACAGGACGGCTCCCAAAATCTGATCTTCATTAAAAAAATCGCCCAAGTATCCACCTCTACGTTAAAAGGACCTAGTTTATCCCCCAAAAATACCTATAAAAAAATTATAACATAATAAAAACAAACAGATAGCCATTTTTAACAGAATACAGTGGGTTGCCCGGCTTAAAGGAATGCGTTAGACTTTAAGCATAATAATTTTAACCACTTAGGATGATGAAAATCCTTTAACAAACCTGAATGACGAGCTCGTCCACCGAAAAAATCCAGATCAGTCAGAATCCTGAGGGATACCGCTATTCCGTCGAGCCTTTTTTACTCGCTGACTGGGTCCGCCCTGCAAAAAAGTCCAGAATCCTGGATATTGGAACCGGATGCGGCGTCATCTCCTTACTTTTGATGAGCCGTCATGAGGATCTGGAAATCACCGGTGTGGAAATTCAAAACACCCTGTATCAAAGTGCGGTGGAAAATGTCAGAGCCAATGGCTGGTCCGACCGCATCCGGGTGTTGGAAGGGGATTTCCAATCCGTAGCGGGAGAACTCGAGCCGGAATCATTCGACTGGATTATCAGTAACCCTCCATACCGGAAGGCAAACAGTGGCAAGATCAATCCCTGCCGGGAAAAAGCCCTGGCGAGGCACGAACTGGCCCTGACCCTGGAAGCCCTGGTAATGTTAAGCGCTCCCCTGTTAAAACCGGAGGGACGTATCGCCCTGGCTTATCCTCATTACCGGCTGGAGGAAGTGATGGATCAACTTCGTAGGCACGGATTAAACCCGGCACGTTACGTCCGGGTTCTGGGTCATGATCTGGTGGCACCGAAAATCTGCCTGGTGGAAGCAGTCAAGGGACTGAATTTGCCGGTTGTGGAAGAAACTCTGACTATCTATCATCCTGATGGCAGTTATACGCAAACCATGAAAGATATATATGCTTCCTTTAATTATCCTGAGCGGTCCCACCGCCTCAGGTAAAAGTAAAAGCGCACTGGCCCTGGCAGAGCAACTCGGCGCTGAAATTATCAGCGCGGATTCCATGCAGGTCTACCGCTACTTTGATATTGGAACCGCCAAGGCCTCCCCGGCCGAGCGGGACCGGGTGCCTCATCACCTGATCGACATCCTCGATCCGGATGAAGAGTTCACTGCCTTCGATTTTAAGGAACGCGCCTTGAAAACCATACGTGCCATCCGCAGCCGAAATAAAATTCCGGTCATGGTGGGCGGCACCGGGCTCTACCTGAAAACCCTTCTGGAAAACCGGGAGTGCGCGGTCTCCGTTTCCCCCGAAATACGCCGCCAGGTACAGGATGAAATCCAGCAAAGGGGAACACGGGAAATGCATGCGGAACTGACCCGGGTCGACCCGGTGTATGCCGGAACCATTCAGCCGACCGACCCTTCCCGAATCGCGCGGGCGCTCTCGGTTCACCGGGAGACCGGGCGCAGGTTCTCGGAATTTCATGCGGAGGATACCGCGGCCGATTACGAGTTTGAATCGTACCTCTTCGTTTTGGAAACGGACCGCGAATATCTTTACCAGCAAATCGAATTGCGAGTGGATCATATGATGGAACAGGGATTAAAAGAGGAGGTGGAATCGATTCTCGACAAGGGCTACAGCTCCCGCCTGAAACCGTTTCAAAGCATTGGCTATTCGCAAATGGTGCAACATCTGGAAGGAAAACTATCTCTGGACAGCGCGGTGGCTGAAATCAAACGAGATACCCGCCATTTCGCCAAACGCCAACTCACCTGGTTCAGGAAAATGACCCGCCGTATTTCCCTGTTCCTTGAAACCGGAGAGACGGCCGGCCGGATCAAAGATAAAATTCTGGAGCAGGTGCCACTGGGTGCAGCGCTCATGTTGTGCGCCTTGCTTTCGATGACGGTCCCCTCACCGGCCCTGGCGGAAAATGAGGGATGGTTTCAGTCGGGCGTTCACGAATACCAATCCGGACATTTGGACGAGGCACAGGGCCTGCTTGACAACCTCCTGCTCACCGGGGTGGATGCCCAAACTCAAAATCGCGCCCGCTTCCTGCTTGCGAAAATTTACACGGAGCAGAAAAACTTTGCAGAAGCGAAGGCACTTTTCGAGAATCTTCAGACGGGTTACACGGAAATGGGAGATTATATCCATCTCAACCTTGCCCGCCTCCATGCCAACGAAAACCGTTGGGAGGCAGTTCTGGAGCAAACTGAAAACATTTTAGAGAAATACCCTCATACCCTGCTGGTTCCCGAAGCCCGGCTGCTTCGCGCTGACGCCTATGAAGGTCTTCAAAAATTTGAGGATGCGCTCCACGAGCTTGAACAGGTGGAAAAACAAATTACCCGAAAATTCTCCACCGAGCAGTGGAGCGATCAAATTCCCGAAATTATTGTGCGGCAGATCAAACTCGCCAAACTCCTGAAGAATCACCAGACAGTCTATGATTTATATCGTAAACTTTACATACGGCACCCCAAAACCGCCACCCATCAGCAGGCCAGAATCCAAATGGAGCGGATGGTTCAAAATCTTTCCCTTCCCCCCCAACCGCTGACGGAAAAAGAAACGCGAAAGCGTATGCGGCAACTGTTGAACAAAGTAGACTATTCCACGGTCATTCGCGAAATCAATGAAATTGAAAAACGATTAAGCAACCAAACTCTTCCGGCGTCCCTGTATTTTTATCTGGCAGAAGCGCACAAGGGCCTGCGCAAACGATCACAGGCCAATAGCGTTCTCAGAAAATTCCTGAAAACATATCCCCAACACCGAAGGGTTCCGGAGGCCCATTTTCTCATCGCCGGAAACCTTTGGAACCTGGGAAATCCCAATGGAGCGCTGGACCATATCAACGCGCTGTTAAGAACGTCTCCTTATTCGCGATGGGTTTCGCAGGCCCTGTTTTACCAGGGACGCATTTTTGAAGATATTCACAATCCCGAGCAGGCTCTTAAAACGTATCAAACCCTTGTAAATAAATTCAGCAATGAACCGCAGGGAGAAATGGCCGCGTGGAGAAGTGGATGGATCCATTGCAAGGCCCGGCAATGGCAAAAGGCCTACGACCAGTTCAGGGACAATCTCGACCGATTCCCCAAAGGGGGCCACGCGGATAAAAATCTGTTCTGGATGGCCAAAGCCGCTGAAAAACTGGAGCGCACAACCGAAGCCCAGGCCCTGTACAAGGATTTAGCCGAGCGTTTCCCTTTCACCTATTACGGGTTACAGGGCAGAACGCGTGTCAGCGAGTCTTTACCCGGACCTTTTGATGCCCCGACTCCTTTTCAAAAAGCGTCCTACAAAAAGGAAGAATCCGAAACGTTAACCCAACCCGCACGTTCCCTTTCGAAAAGAGAACAGTTTCATTTTCAACGCGCTTCTGAGTTGATTGAACTCGGCTTTTTTCCTGAAGCCCGGAATGAACTTTTGAGAATGGGTCGGTCCATCCGAAAAAATCTATCCGGAGTCATATGGCTCTCACATTGGTACAATCGCGCAAAAGCCTATGCGGACTCCTTGAGAATTCTTCACATGTACAAAGACTTCAAAACCATCCATGGCGAAAAAGAATTACCAAGGGAATTCTGGGTCAACTTTTATCCATCCGCCTATTCCAATTATGTCAAGGAAGAGGCTAATAAATACGATCTCGATCCCTGGCTGGTGGAAGGATTGATCCGGCAGGAAAGCATGTATGATGCCCGGTCTCTTTCTCCCGCAGGGGCACGCGGGCTCATGCAAATCATGCCTAAAACAGGCAGGCGGCTGTTTGCCCGGACGCATCCCGAACAAGCCTTCGAAAATGAATTCCTGTTTGAACCGGATATCAATATTAAACTGGGCGTGAAATACCTGAACGACCTCACCCGCAAGCATAAAGGCAACGGCGTCTATATTCTGATTACCTACAACGCCGGACCCAAAGTCTTGAAAGCCTGGAAAAGACGGTTCAGCAGTATCAAGGATCGCGACATTTTTATCGAATCCATTCCCTACCCGGAAACCCGGGGATACGTCAAGCGTGTGTCCCGGAATTATGAAATCTATAAAAACTTATATCCCACACCTCTTGAATCGCTTCCGTCAAATAAGACCTTTTAATTGAATTGACGTAGCAGGTATAATGCGCGGATGCCTTAAACGGGCCTGAGGATATTCGATGATTTTAAGGAATTAGGGGGTTGGTGGTTTCGTCAAATTTGATGGAACAGCATCCCAGGTCCAGTCCGATTTCTTTCTTCTTCAGAATATATTTAACTTCAGGGTCTATGAAGTTAAAGACCTTTTTGCCCTCTCTTCGAGTATCCACCAACCCGGAGCTCCTGAGAATCGAAAGGTGATGCGAAACCTGGGGCTGAGCCATTCCCAGATGGAGTACAACTTCGGAAACATTCCGTTCCCCTTCCAGCAGGAGCCGGATTATTTTCAGGCGGGATTCGTCAGCCAGCGATTTTAAAATTTTCGCACATTTTTCTGTATCGGAAGCCGGGTTCATGAACGCCAGTATATGAGCTTCCGCAAGAGGAAGTCAACCAAAGCAAATTCATTACGGATCATTCCGAAAATGCCCGAAAGTTTAAACAGTGATATGTGGGTGGACCGGTACGGCGATATGATGTACCGTTATACACTGGTCCGGGTGAAGAATCCCGATGCCGCCGAGGAGATCGTCCAGGTAACCCTGCTGGCCGCCTTGCAGGCCCAAAAATCCTTCGAGGGCCGATCCACCGAAAAAAGCTGGCTGTTTGGTATTTTGAAATATAAAATTCTGGATTATTTCCGTGATTTGAAAAATCACCGAACCTATGAATTGACACCCGAAGACGGACCGGATCCGCTGGACAACGCCTATCATCAGGACGGGCACTGGGCCAACCTCCCCAAAAACTGGGCTACCGACCCGCACAAGGCGGCTGAAAACAAACAGTTGGTAGAAGCCCTGGCTCATTGCATGGACCGGCTTTCGGACAAATTCCGTAATATATTTGTTTTAAAGGAGATAGAGGGAATGTCTTCGGAGGAAATTTGTAAGGAATTAAATATCAAACCGACCAATTTGTGGGTCATTTTGCACCGGGCCCGAAATCAGCTTCGCAAATGTCTGGAAGCCCAGCATTGGGACACTAAAAAATAAGTTATAATGAGCGGAAACTCTAAAAAACCAAACTGGATGTCGCGGATGAGCCGCATGTTGCGGGTCACCTGTGAGGATACCACTCCGCTCATTTCAGAATTGATGGACCATAATCTTCCCCTCGGAAAACGGTTACGACTGAGAATCCACCTGGGAATGTGCGGGGTTTGCAAGATTTACGAAAAGCAACTGGAAGTCATTCGTGCCCTCAGCCAAAAACTGGGCGGAGATGACGCCCCGACCCAAAAGGACGCCGCTCTGAGTGACCAGGCAAAAATTAAAATTAAAGAAACTCTCAAACAATCAAATTGATCAGGATATATCCTTGGAAAGGAATGGCTAGATGAACGACAGGAGAAACAGTACGGAATCCGATTCATGTTGCGAAGTGACCCGCGATGATGTTCGCGAGTATTATTCCAAAGCGGCAGTGGCGACCCAGGAAAGTTTATGTTGCCCGGTCAATTACAATCCTGCCGATCTTTCCCATATCCCCTCCGAAGTGATGGACATCTCCTACGGTTGCGGCAGTCCCGTGAACCGGGCCAATATCGCTCCCGGCGAATCCATGGTCGACCTCGGATCCGGCGGCGGCATCGACTGCTTTATCGCCGCGAAAATCGTCGGACCAGAGGGCCGGGTCACCGGCGTGGATATGACTGAGAACATGCTCGCCAATGCCCGTAAAAATTCCGAACAGGTTGCCAAAAATCTGGGGTACAACAATATCGAGTTCAAACATGGGTTCCTCGAAGCCATCCCCATGGACGATCAGTCCGTGGATGTGGTCACCTCCAACTGCGTCATCAACCTGTCCACCAACAAAGAAGAAGTTTTCCGCGAAATCTATCGGGTCCTGAAACCCGGCGGCCGGTTCGTCATCGCGGACATCATTTCGGATAAACCCGTTCCATCGGAAATGCGTAAAAACCGGGAATTGTGGGGCGAGTGCGTTTCCGGAGCGCTGACGCTTGAAGAATTCATCAACTACTCGAAACAAACCGATTTCCACGGATTTACTCTGCAAAAAGATTACTTGTGGAAAATCGTTGAAGGCATCCGGTTCTATTCCTATATATTGACGGCGTACAAACCGGTACCTGCCGAACCCTCATGCTGTCCCGGCAAGGTGCAGGTGATTTATGCCGGTCCTCTGCATGCCGTCACTTTCAAGAACATTCAGTTTCCTATGGGCACAGCCGTTGAAGTGGATGAAGACTTTGCGGCTGTACTGGACTCTCATCCCTACCGGGAAATGTTCAACATCATCGACCCCGATGAAAAAGCCTCGGATGACGACTCGTGTTGTGGCTAATCTGTATCTGAGGAAACTGCAGTGACACGCTACCAGTTTCTGCGCTTTCTGTTGTTAAGCCTTTTATCTCTGGTGTTTTATCCTTTGCGGGCCCTGGCGGCCCGTTTTTCTTCTGAGGAGTCCCTCCGGCAGAAATCTCCCGCTATCATTCCCGTCTCGGACATGCAGCCCCGGGCCAGCGCTCCGATGGGCAAGGTCGCTCCCATCACACCCAATGAAAAGTTTTACGTCGAAGATATCCATGGCCCTCCGAAACATCTGAATGCAGACACATGGCGGCTTCGCATAACGGGAAAAGTCGATCGCCCGCTCTCTCTGTCTCTCAATAACATCCGCAAACGCCCCTCGGTCCGGCAGATCATCACCCTGAGTTGTATCGGCAATCCGGTCGGCGGCTACGCCCTGGGCAATGCGGAATGGCAGGGACTTTCTCTCCGGGATTTACTGGATGAGGCGGATCCGGATTTTTTCGCAAAGACCCTGATCTTTAAGGGAGAGGACGGGTACCATGACAGCATCCCCCTCAGCCGGGGCCGCCACCCTGCCGCCCTGCTGGTCCATACCATGAACGGCGAACCCCTGCCGCGCGAACACGGGTTCCCTCTCCGGCTATTGGTTCCCGGACTTTACGGCATCAAACAGGTCAAATGGATCCGCGAAATCGAAGTCTCTGACGAGCCTCACACGGGCTACTGGCAGAAGAAGAACTGGTCATCCGACGGCAAAGTGAAGATTGTTTCCCGCATCGATTACCCAAAAAACGGTGATCAACTGCGCGGTTTTAAAACCGTTATTCGGGGAATTGCCTTTGCCGGGGACCGGGGTATCCAATACGTTCAGGTGAGCACCGACGGCGAACGTAGCTGGTCATTGGCCCGGCTGGAGAAACCTCTGTCCCCCTACAGCTGGGTATTCTGGTCCTTCCCAATGAAGTTCCCCCGCTCCGGAAGCTATTCCGTCTCTGTCCGCGCCGCCGATCTGTACAGCGGAATCCAACGCGACAGTCAGCGCGACCCCTTTCCCTCCGGAACAGATGGGTTCCATCGCATTCACTTCAATGTCCTCCGTGGCTAACTGCGCCTGAATCAATCCTTTTGGGGTACCCCTGCGCCGCAAAAAATAATGATTTTAACTGGATTTTAGGGAACTCGGGCGTTACACTTTTAAGTATATAGATTACAGATATTTATAAGAAACGTTTTCAGGAGGCTTCATCGCATGGCTTATAAGAGCATGGTCAAAAAGGTAAAGATCAACACCATTATTCGGACCGCCGGAGAAAAAATCGAGGGCAATGTCCACTGCCTGCCTAATATGCGCCTCCTGGATTTAATGAACAGCGATATCGACAAATTCATTCCGGT
>JAOUPX010000033.1 GCA_029879645.1 Nitrospinota bacterium | reverse complement strand
GAAGCGGATGGTATTCGCCCCATTGACCGAGCGCGAGGTGATGCGGAAATTGTTGTCATAGGTGCGGGAGACAGAACCCGTGACGGATGCCCCTGCCCCTCCCCAGGTAGTCCCCAGCAGGAGCGATCCATCGTAACCGAAGGACAGCGTGCCGCCATCGGGTGAGGTGATGGATTCCAGATTGCCCAGTTGTCCGTTGAGTGTGGGATTCCGGGCGTTATCCGCTATTCAATTAATTGGCTAAAGGGAAACTTTAAGTTCGACATTTTGAAAGGTAAAAGTTATTATTTCCCGGACTTATATGTTGAATGACTTCGTACTCATTTCACACTGGCAATCTGCTTGAAAACGTTCACAAGGGATCAAAAATCAATGGCTGAAACCATGTTAAGGATATTTTTAATCGTCAGTCTTTTTTCCATACTTTTTCCTCATTTAGTTTTTGCGAATACCGTGGGAAAAGATCAAAAGATCGAAATTCTTACAAAGAACATCGAGGAATTGCTGAACATGGAAATCACATCGGTCAGCAAAAGGCCGCAAAAGTTGCATACCTCGGCCTCGGCGATTTATGTTGTGACCCAGGAAGATATTCGCAGAGTGGGTGCGGTCAATATCATGGAAGCCCTGCGCATAGTTCCGGGCGTGCTGGTATCCAAGATCAACCAGAATCGGTACGCGGTGTCCATCCGGGGGTTCAACCGCCGAGTGGGTTCGGACAAACTGCTGGTGCTCATGGACGGCCGAACGCTTTACAGCCCTTCGGCGGCGGGGGTGTTCTGGATGGGCCAGGATACGGTGATGGAGGATATCGACCGCATCGAGGTGATACGCGGTCCGGGTGCGGCGCTGTGGGGTTCCAATGCGGTTGCGGGAGTGATCAACATCATCACCAAGGATTCCAAAAAGACGAATGGTTTGATGATTTCCGGTGGAGCGGGAAGCGAGGAACGGGGGTTTGCCACGGTGCGATTTGGGGACCGCCCTGCACCGAATTTCAATTATCGGGTTTACGGGAAATACCGCATTCGGGATGAAGGGGAATCCACCAGTTCAGCGGATGCGATTGATGACAAGGAAATGGAGCAGGGAGGGTTTCGGGCGGACTGGGAACCGACATCGAAAGATATGCTGACCTTTCAGGGAGACACGTACAACGTGAAGGCGGGGGTGGATTTTACCAGCCGCTTTGTCTCGCTGGCGGCGGGTTCCGCTCCGTTCCGCGGCGACCAGGTTCAGCAGGGGAACAATCTCCTGGCTCGCTGGACACGGCAGTTGGAGGAGGAATCCTCTTTCCAGATTCAGGCATATTATGATCGATTGCAGAGATATTCCATCCTGCCGTTCAATCATAATATTCATCAGTTCGATCTGGAGGCACAGCATAATTTTACTCTTGGCAAAGTCCATCAGATTTCATGGGGACTTAATTACCGCAACAGTTTTTTCGATTTTGAGAAAACCAATATTGTCACCCTGCCCAATGAATCGACCAATTTATTTGGCGCGTTTATCCATGATGAAATTTCTTTAATTCCCGACACGCTATCGCTCATTGTGGGGGCCAAGCTGGAACACAATCCATTCAGCGGTTTGGAATTCCAGCCCAACGTTCGGGCGGTCTGGTTCCCCAAAGAGGGGCACACCCTGTGGGCGGCATTTTCGAGAGCGGTCCGGCTCCCCACGATTAATGAGGAGAAATCAAAAGTCAATCGCGTGTTGATTCCCGCCGGTCCGCCTCCCCCAACGCCTATATTGTTGACGGAGGATAATCTGGGAAATCTGGATGCGGAGAAACTACTGGCTTATGAAGCGGGTTATCGATGGTCTCCCGATCCCAAAGTGTCCCTGGATTTAACGGCGTACGTATTTCAATACAGCGATGTCATCGAATTAACACAAATGACGCCTTTTTTCGACGGGACTAACACGGTGGTCCCCTTTACCCATCGCAACGGGTTGGACGGGGAGGCTTACGGGGCCGAATTGGCGGTGCATTATCAACCCTTAGAGACCTGGCGATTGTCGGCATCAGACGCGTACAACGATGTTGATTTACGGGCGACGATCCCGAACGTCGTGGTCCCCTCGCCAACCTCGGAGGGTGATTTGGATGCCGAGGGAGAGCCCAACCATATCCTTTCACTTCGATCCTATGTAACTCTGCCGCACGGGCTTCAGTGGGACACCATGTTCTATTACGTGGATCAGAACAAAGCCCGAAATATAGAAGATTACAACCGCCTGGACGTTCGCCTGGGCTGGCAAGTCTCGGAAAAGATTGAACTGTCGGTGATAGGCCAGAACCTGCTGGACGCCAGCCATGCTGAGTTACGGGAAATACAAGAAGTGGATACAAGAACCCAGAGAAGTTTTTACGTCAAAACTACTTTGAAGTTTTGAACGATTTTATATTTTTTTGGCTCTTCCATTGGAAAAGTACATTTTGCCTAAATTCAAGCGCATTATAATTTTAATGCTGTTGGGGCTTTATATTCTTCCTCAACATTCCGCTTTCGCCGAAAACGGCCTGGAACACTCCATTAAAGCCAGCCTGATTTTAAAGTTTTCCTCCTTCATCACCTGGCCCGCCGAAGGCGATCCTGCGCCCGATTCCAGGCACCTTGTATTCTGTATCTCGGGTAAAGATAATTTTGGCGATATTTTTGATCTAGCAAAGGAAGAAAATATCATCAATGTAAATTTGACCGTGAAACGGCTTGGGAATTCCAATGATTTCAAATCCTGCAACATTCTTTATTTAAGTTCCCTCGAAAAACCACGAATACAGTTTATTCTCAACCAGGTGAAAGACCTTTCCATCCTGGTAATCGGCGAGAGCCCTGGGCTGGCGGATCTGGGAGTGGGAATCAATTTTCTAATCGCCAACAATAAAATCAGATTCGAAATCAACCGACATGCGATCCATAGAAGCGGATTAGGCATAAGCTCTCAACTTTTGGCCCTTGCCGATCGAGTACTGGAGGGGCCCTGACATGTTCCGATCAGATAATCTATCCATTAAACACAAGCTGGTACTGATGATCATGGGCGTGGCCCTGTTTGCCCTCATGTTCGCTGGGGCCGGCTTAATGTATAACCATCTGGAATCTTTCAAATTCAATTTGTCCCAAAACCTTTCGGTCCTGGCCGGCACCATCGGTTTTAACAGTAGAGCCGCTTTATACTTTGATGACAGGAAAACCGGGTTAAATACTTTATCGTCGGTCGTGGAAGAGCCACAGGTTCAATTTGCGGCTATATACGACATTGACGGAAATATCTTTGTTCAATACTCAAGAGATCCAAAAGACCCTTTCAGGAAAGCTTTATTTGTAGAATACGGCATTCATTTCATTGACGAGGGGCTGGAGGTTATTAAACCAATAATCTTAAAAGACAAGACTATAGGGTCAGTCTATCTGTTTTCAGATCTTCGCGAATACCGTAGTACGTTCAGAGACGCGTTAATGTTTTTTGGAATCATACTCGCCCTGACGCTTGTGCTGTGCCTGGCCCTTTCCATCAGAATTCAGGCAATTATTTCAAAGCCGATTCTTACCCTGGCGGGGACTGCCGGCGAAATTTCGCAACATTCCAATTATTCCATTCGGGTGGACCATGCGAAAGACGATGAAATCGGCAAATTATATTCGGGATTTAACGTCATGCTGGAAGCGGTTCAAAACAGGGAAAACGAATTGATTAATTATAAGGACAATCTGGAGGAGATCATTGAACAGCGGACCCGGGAACTGAAAATGGAAATCCTGTTGCGGGAGCAAACCGAAGAAAAGATCAAGCGGTCCCTAAAGGACAAAGAAGTCCTGTTACGCGAAATCAATCATCGCGCCAAAAACAACATGCAGATTATTTCCAGTCTTCTCTGGCTGCAAGCGCAAAAGATCTCGGTAAAGGAATATGCCGACAAATTCCAGGAATGCGCTCTCCGTCTGCAAACGATGTCCATGATTCACGAAAATCTATACGATTCAGAGCATTTACATGACATTGATTTAAACACCTTATTATCAAAGCTAATCAACAATCTGGAAACATCTTATGGATTGGGGCAACGCATTCAATTCAATATCAAGGTGGAACCCATCAAGCTGGATATAGAAAAAAACATGTATTGCGGATTAATAGCCCATGAACTCATATCCAACGCCCTGCTTCACGGTTTTCCCTATGGAAACACAGGAATTATTAATATTTCTGCCCATTTCGTCGATCAGAATATGGTAGAATTAAGTATTGCGGATAATGGAATTGGACTGAGTGAGAATTTTCATTTAGAAAATGTAAATACAGTAGGGTTGCAACTGGTGGTTTCTCTGGCCCAGGACAAGCTTAAAGGAAGTCTCCATTTGAAACAAACCCAAGGAACTGAATTTTCAATCACTTTCCCTATAGATTAAATGAATACGAAAACGGCAAAAATTTTAATAGTAGAAGACGAACCGGTTGTACGGCTCCACTTAAAAGCGTGCCTGTCGCAGTTGGGCTATCAAATGCTACCTCCCGTTTCCTCTTGCTTCGATGCCCTTAATTCCTTTAAGTACGAAACACCCGACCTGGTCTTAATGGATATTTTTATTGAAGGAGAGCTTGACGGAGTAGATGCCGCCAAACAAATACACCAGAGTTTCGGCGTGCCGGTGGTTTTTCTAACAGCGCATACTGACGAAGAAACCTTAAACCGTGCACGGCTTTGCCAGCCTCATGGATATATTGTCAAGCCTTTCAGGGAAGAGGACTTAAAAAGTACCATTGAGATTGTTCTATTCAACTATCAACAGGAAAAGATTCTCAAAGAACATCTTAATTTTAGTTCTTCGTTGCTTGACAGTATCGAGTATCCGGTCATGGCGGTGGATTGCTCTGAGAATATTATTTTCCTGAACTCTAAGATTCTTTCCTTGCTGGATAAAGAAGAGTTTCAGATTTTTGGAAAAGAATTCAGCAAAACGGTCCCGCTATTTTCCGAAAACGGAGACAAGGTGGATGTCCCATTCGACCGAATTTTAGTTAAAGGCGAGGCGGAAGAACTTAATGATATTGTACTGAAAGTTTCTAACGAAAAAACCCGACTGGTAGATATCGTGATCTCTCCGTTTAAAAAACTACCCTCGAAAACTATCGGCTCCGTCTTGATCTTCAAGGACGTTACAGATAAATCCATGTCTCGAGAGGAGAAGGAAAAGTTTTTGGAGCATTTGATCAATATATTAGAGGACCCCGCAAAAAATGATTGAGAGGTCCTCCCGCAATAAACTCTAACGTTTTTCCGGTCCCACGTCCACGCCTTCGAGAAAGCCTCTTAAAAGGGCGATTTTTTCAGAATCTCCTGAATTATAAATTCTGATAACTTTTCCGGTTAATAATTCTATTTCGGAATTGTCCATCAAATCATCTGCGGCATCCCCTTCATTCATACCCTGCAAACCGGCTAAAGCCTTATCCGATTTAATCATGACTCCTTTACCCGTTAACAGCCACAATATATTAACGTTAGTATGCATATGAAGTTTGACGATGGTATCCGCCGAAGGCAGGGACTTATTGTTTTCAAGATCGGACAGGGAACCCTGGGAAATCTTTATTATCTTTGCGAGCTCATAACCTTTTAAGGGTAAACTTTTTCGCCACTGGCGAATTCTGGTTCCAACCGAGCTTATTTTACCTTTAGTTGACTTATCCATACAAAGTAACCTCAATATTATAAATAATAAATTTGGGAAATAACTTTCAGTCTAACTGTATTATATAAAAAAAAAGGTTTCCGTAAACCATTAATTTTCCCTTGTAGCTAAAATTTCTGGAGAGGCATTTTTATGACTTACTAATCAATATGTTACATAGGCCGACTTCCCATACAGTACTTTCTATCGGAAACCCCTTAGGAAACATGATCGGCTTTTTGATTGTGTTTTCCAACCATTCAGGCTAAGCCCCAACCCTTGAGACGGATCCTGAGTTAATCTACCGTCCTATACGGAGCATTCTTTAATTCCCCATCCTATCTTGTCGTGATTAGCAGACATATCCCTTTTTAAATCAAATTTTTTCTCACTATGCCCATTTACAATCTTTTCGGGCAAAAGATACTTGATAAAATTTTTATTGAAATTTCGATATTTTAATGGCTTAAGTATGCCTTGGTGAAAACTTCAGGTTTGGATTTAAAAACACCCGCATCAAACTGAACGCCTTAATAAACTTAGAAAGAGAATCTAATGAGGGAAAGAAAATGACGGCCCGGCAATACGATGTCGTAATTGTGGGAGGAGGCCCCGGTGGAACCTCAACCGCCTTGTCCCTTTTAAATACTGATCCCGACTTAAAGGTCGCCCTTCTGGAAAAAACGTCATTTGAGAAAAAAAGGGTCGGAGAAATCTTAAAACCTGCGGCGCAATCCCTTCTTGAGCACCTGGGCGTCTGGCAGGAATTTTTAGAGGAACAATATCCTCCTGCCGGCTACATTCGTAAGATATGGGGCAGGGAGAGCGCTCCAAATAATACAGTCCTTCCTCCAACCGAGGATCATCAGGGCTGGGATATTGACCGCCGGGCCTTCGACAACCTTCTCTTTGAACTTGCTAATCAAAAAGGAGTTCATACCTTTGCCAATCACGAACTGATGGAATGCGAAAAAAGCGCCAACGATGCCTGGCACCTGAAAGCTCAAGGCCCGAATCAGGAATCTTTCAATTTCGAGGCCTCCTTTTTGGTGGATGCCACCGGCCAGTCCCCGTTCATTGCACCCAAACAGGGAGCTCACAGGGTCCGTTTTGACCGGCTGGTAGGCGTATTTGTAATATTTAAAAACGATGCCCAGGTTCAGGACTCTAGCGTTATGGCGGAAACAAACCCTCATGGATGGTGGTATTCCATTCTGCTTCCCGATGATCTTACCCTCGCCGCTTTCATGACCGATAATGATCTGGTTGGAGATTTGGAATTAATTAAATCAAAAAAATGGTGGGACCTGCTCCGGCAAACACAGTTCACGTACCCGCGCGTCAAATCATGCACTCCCATAAGTGATTTCTGCATGCGTATCGCAGATTCTTATTTACTGGATCACGTTCAGGGCGATGGCTGGGTCTCGGTGGGAGACGCCTCAGCAAGACTTGATCCGCTTTCCGGACACGGCATGTGCTGGGCAATGCAATCGGGAATCTATGCTTCTGATGCAATTATCAACAGGCTGAGAGGAAACGCCTCTGATTTATCAACGTACCAGCAACACATGGAAAGAGAGTACCAGAATTATTTACTTGAAAGGATGCAGGTCTATTCGTTTGAAACAAGATGGGCGGAAAATCCATTTTGGCAACGACGCCATAAGACAGAACGGATGGATCCCCAACTGAAATCATTCCTATCGAATGGAAGGCGAAATCTTGAGGAAACTCAGAATTTCAACTTTTTCCATGGGTTTCAGGACAAATTAGCGGTTTAATCATCATAAAACTGTATTTTTTCAATTTTGTTTTTCAGGCAATTCCACTACATACATCGTGCCCTGGCCTGGCGAACTTTTGACTGTAATTTTCCCATGATGACGGGTCACAATTTTCAGACAAATAGCCAGCCCCATCCCCGTACCAGAGAACTCAGAAGTTCCATGGAGACGCTCAAAGGGTTTAAAGATTCGCTTGATATGCTGCTCCTTCATTCCGATTCCGTTATCCTGAATAAAAATATTCCATTGTCCAGTTTCACTATAGACACTATCTAAATCAACTTTGGGAGACTGAGAGGGGTTGTGAAACTTCAGGCTGTTGCCAATTAAATTTTGAAAGAGCTGGCGCATTTGTGTTTTGTCGGCTTCTATCCTGGGAAGGTTGTTGATATTGATTATTCCCTTGGAACGCTCAATGCTCACTTCCAGGTCCATAAGAACTTCCTGCACCACCTCCTTCAAATCTACAGATTCAAATTCCGGTGGCAAGGATGAAATTCTCGAATATTTTAGAAGATCCTCAATAAGCTTCTGCATCCGGATAGCGGATTTTTCCATCCGAAGAAAATATTCCTTTTCGCGATCATCTATTTTATTTTCGAGGGAGACGCGCAAGCGATCGCTAAAGGAAATAATCTTTCGTAAGGGTTCTTGAAGATCGTGTGAAGCTGTTCGGGTAAAATCCTCCAGATTCTGATTGGCCTCGGCTAAATCTTTTACCAGGCTCTGGAGCATTTCCTCGATTTCCATTCTCTTAGTTATGTCCTCCAGAAATAATATGAAATACAGCGGTTCATTGGCTGGAGAGCATACCGGCGAGACCGTAAGGTTAACCCAGAGAGACACTCGATCTTTCCTCAGACACTGGGTTTCTTTGGAGAAAGAATGGATTTCTCCCTCAATTAATTCATCCAGCTTCTTCCGAGTATTTCCAATTTCATCGGGATGCATAATTTCGTCTATAGATATTTTTTGGATCTCATCATGCGGGTAACCCACCATCTGACAAAATTTTTCATTACAGGTAAGCCACTTTCCATCCAAAGATAAATGCGCTATCCCTACTGCGGCCTGATTGAACGATGCACGGATCTGCTGTTCAATTTCTTTCAAAGTATTTTCTATCGCTGATTTTTCCTTAATCAGGCGAATTTTCTCGAAACCTCTTCGTATGGTAGCCAGCAGTTCCTCCGGATTAACAGGCTTTCGCAAATAATCATAGGCACCATTTTTTAAGGCATGAACCGCCGTCTCAATGGAACCAAACCCTGTGATCATGATGCAAATTACGTCCGGCTTTATCTTCAATATCTCGGTCAGAACTTCAATTCCATCATCCTGTCCCAACCGGATATCGACCAGCGCAATATCTACAGGTTGGTTTTCGACAGCCGACAACGCCTCTTCCCTGTCGTGAGCCAGTAGAATATTGTAATTTTCGTGATCCAGAATTAATTTCAGACTGTCAGAAAAATCCAAATCATCGTCAATAATCAAAATTCTTTCACTGGACGAAGAGTTTTCAATCTTACTTTTTATCGACATACACTAATCCTCTTTTAAACAGGTAGCCATAATGTAACTTTGGTACCCAGATCGACCTTGCTATCTATGTTAATTCCACCCAAATGCTGCTCCAAAATTCCCTTCACTATAGGAATACCCAGACCCACCCCAAAACTTTTAGTACTGTATAGAGGCTCGAATATCTTCTCTAAGTTTTCCTTTGGGATACCTTCTCCATTATCCGCAATAATTATTTCCACTCTACCCGCCTCTAAACGGCTATCCACAACAAGTTTTAATTCCTTCTGCTTTTCTGTGTGGGCAGATTTATTTTTCCCATTCCTGGTCATGGCTTGAATTCCATTTTGCATGACATTGATAACCGCGCGGCGAAAGCTCTCTTTATCTATGGACACAATCGCCCCAGAGTGTAAATGCCTTTCAATTTGAATATTTTCCGGAAAAGATTGCTCATTAATTAATTCTTCCAACCAGGGGTCAAGGGCGACCGATTCAAAATTTTTCTCCTGAAGTCTCGTGAAATTCAAAAGCTCTTCAATTATATGATCACAGCGGACCACATTTCTTTCGATTCTGGATAATTCAGGCTCCAAATCAAAATTCCCCTTATTGAGGAGTTGTTTAATATTAAAAATGGTGTTTCGGATTGTTCCCAAGGGATTCCGGATTTCATGACTTACCATGGCGGAGAGAGTCCCCATTACCGCTAACTTTTCCTTACTGACCAGTTCTCTTTGAGCGGCTTCCAGCTCCTGGGTGCGTTCCGCAACCAATTCCTCAAGATTCGATCGATATTGAGCTAAAGTCTGATCCCGGGTTTGGATTTGAGTCAGCATGTCATTGAATCCGGAATATAAAACACCCAACTCATCCTCCCCTTGATAATTAGCCCTGAGCGAATAATCAGTGGATTGAGATACCCTTTGAGTGGTTTTTGCAAGTGCTAATATGGGCTCTGAAATCACTCTCTGAAGCAAAACCGATATGGGAATAGACACTAAAAGAATGACAGAAAATATCCCGATGACTAATATCAAGTGCTTTTCAATCTTGGTTTCCAATTCACTCAAGTTTGCTTTTATATATATTTTTCCAAGTATTTCATTATCCAGAACTATATTCCTGACAATTTCAATGGCATCCTTAGTCACTCTCTCCCCTTCTTCCTCAAAAGGTGGGGGAGTTATGCGTGTTTCTTTGTTTTTAGCATAAGTCACAAATATCCTGTTATCGGCCGAATAAATTACCGCCAGCTCAATTTGCTGTTCACTGGCCACGGAAGCCAGAATCCTTTTCCCGGTTCTGGCGTCCTCAAACAAAATTGCGGCGCGGCTGGTAGAGCCTATCACCGAAGCCAGAACGGAAAGACTTTCGACAAGGCTGTTCTTGAGATTTTTTATGTCATTAAACACCAAAATACTTCCCTGCAAAAACAAAGTGAACACCACCAGCGTCACCAAAAGAAGAACCAGCTTGCTCTTAATTGAATAACTTCTGATAAATTTCATTGGCGGGGTCCCCCGTGCACACGAGTTGCCAATTCCAATAGCTCGGAGCTCACCCTGAACCCCCTCGCCTCCAATCTTCCTTTATTGACTTCAAAGGTCACCCTGTTTTCAATAATCAGAAGATTGATATCAATTCCCTGCTCGGCATATCCCGGTGTATCTCCCAAAACCAAAATGGGCCACTCCCAGGCCTTCGCGGTAATCCCCTCAACACTTGAGCCCTCGGAGGAACTTACAAATAAAATCTGACACCCTTTAAAATCTTCCATGGCAACATCCAGCTTTATTTCCAGAGAAGGATCTCTAAACTCATGCTTTTTTGCCAAACGTTGAAGAATTGTGCCAAATGGATTATCTCCAAATACACACACGTTAAATCTATGAATGGGCTCGGATGATTTCGACTGTGCCGGCCACTGGATAAATCTCGTGAAATTATAAATGAAGCCAGCTTTAATCGCATAAGCCCTCGCCTGCTGATCCTGAGCCAGTGCCTTTGCCGGAATTAATTGAGAGGATAAGTTTAAAAGGGAAATTAATAAGAATAGAAATCCGAGGTGGGATTTTGAAATCTTGGGAGGAAAAAACTTTGACATCGGATATCCATTAATGACAACAGATCGGCCTATCAGGAAATAAATTTTTCCGCCTTAAAATTTGACCGTTGCTTTAAGGTAATAGCTGCGTTGTGTTTCTGATGATACTTCCAATAATTCGTTTAATTCCGGGTGGGATTTATCCAAAAGGTTTTGGGCCACAAAAGAAAGCTCTGTGTTTTTCATTGCCTTCCATCCCAAACGGATATCCAGACGGCCATACTCCGGGATGGAACGTGAAGAATTTTTACTGACATAATAATAAAAGGTATCCAACTCCAGGTTGTGTGTCAGGTTGAGATAGGAACGGATATTAAAAATATGCTTTGGCTCCCCTTCTGTCTGCAGAGCCCCTTCGCTGTTGAAATTGGATCGATCCAGGGGGGCGCCGGGAAAAGGATGCAGTTGGATTTCTGCAAAAGTATAACTTCCCGAAAGCCGCCAGTTTCTCAATGCCTGCCATTGCCCGCTCAATTCCACCCCGTATATTTCTCCATTTATTGAGTTATCACTGAATACAGGGAATGTGACTACACCTGGTGGTGCGGGAAATGGAATAGGAGATGGCACCCCATTATTAAACGCAATAAGTTTATCGTAATCAAAATAATAGGCAGTTACATCGAAGTTCAGCTTCTCATTGGCTTTAATCCGGTAACCCAACTCGTAAGCCATTAATACTTCGGCATCCGTCCTGCCGTCACCCTTGGTTTGAATTAATACCGGGTTAAAAGGAAGGATAACACTTGGAGGTAGGAGAACATTATTCACCGTCGCATTTTCCTCCGCGATATTCGGTATCCTGACCGCCCTGGAAAATGCTGTCCATAGGGTGTGATTTGGATGGGGATTCCAGGCGACGCGGGCGCTGGGCTGGATTTCCCATCCTGAAAAAACGTTATGCTCAAATTTTGAACCCAAAATCAGGCTCAATTCATTGGGAATCAATTGAATTTCATCGTGCAGAAAAATACTTGCCAGATGAGTGGTGTCTCGGGAAAGATTGACAATGTTTGTTGTCTCAATATCGAAATAAGAGTAGCGATAGTTCAGGCCCCATGAAAAATTATGTCTATCTGCCAATAATAAATTGTGCTGAAATTCTAAATCGACCTGATCGACGACATTATCTATTGGAATACCTGATTTTTGTTTCAATCGGTCATAATAAGCCTGAAATTGAAAGGAGGAAGAATCATCCAAAGTGCGCTTCCAGCGGGTCAGAAAATTGGCCCCTTCCTGGATATTGGTCCCCTGAAATGGCGCCGACCCGGCCGATAAGGAAATAAAACGGCTTGTAAAATTCAAATCGGAATTCAATCGATAATAATCGCCCTGCATGGTGAGGTGATCCTGCTTGTTGATCTGCCAATCCGTTCGGAATCCTCCCTGACCTATTTGTTTATCGTCGAACGAATCATTTCCATTTGCAGCGATGCCATCATCCCGGTCCCGGTATTTGCCATAGATCCGGTAATTAAGACCATTTTCAAGTTTGCCCCCATAACGCAACGTGCCAAATCCCCGTTCCTCGGTACCCACCCCACCGGCAACCAATCCATCCTGGGTTTTTCCGGCATCTTTGGTAATGATGTTGATGACGCCGGCTACCGCGTTGGAACCCCAGAGCGCCGCTCCCGGGCCGCGGATCACTTCTATCCGCTCGATGTCCTCCAAAACCGTATCCTGGCCAATCCAGAACACACCCGAAGCGATCGGGCTGTAAATGGACCGGCCATCCATGAGAACCAAAAGCTTGTCCGAACCCTCCCGCCGGTTGAATCCCCGGATGGAAATGATGTACCGATTCTGATTGATTTTAGACACCAGCACCCCGGGCACCATGCGCAGGGCTTCCATAATATTTACCGCGCCGGATCTTCGAATATCCTCACCCGTTAACACATAAATTGCAGACGCCGCCTTGTGCAGGGGCTCCGGCTTTTTGCTTACTGAGGTCACCGTTACTTGCGTTTGCATCAGTTGGTGAATATCCATTTCAAAAATTTTATCTTCTTCAGTGAGCGATCTTCCATTTTCCGAAAAAGCTGAGGCCGGATTGAGGAGAATCAGAAAAATGACGACACCAATCGAACCCGGGCTTACTGTGTAAAATGGATTGAAAATCCAATCGGCCTTAAGACTTTGTCTCTTAAATTTATCGATTAAACTGAAAAGAAACAGGGGGGCTTGGTGCTGTACGTGGAAGCAACGGTTTAGGAATAAGAGTAACCGAAGAGCTCTTGGTAATATATAAACAGGCTTTGATGGCACTTTAGTTTCGAGCATGCAATATAAACCTTGATTTGAATAATCTTTGCAAGTTGCAACTTATTGGGAAAATGGAACTTGCATAAACTGGTTTACATTTTCTTTCAGAATAAATTCAGTATAAAAGAAAAATCCTGGCCATTAAAAGGGGAAAATCAACATTTTTTCTTCATTCCGATATCAAATTCAGATAAAAGCAAATAACTTTTATTAAAACAATTATTTATTAGAAAAACATCCAAATATAATTACAATTACACTTTTTTAGTAGACAAAACTTCCGTTTCTTGATAAAAACCAAAAAGTTCGCCTTACCGTAAAAATGATTTTGTAGCAGTAGAGTTGTTCGTTTAAGGATTTTAATTTAAAACATAGGGGGAAATTATGATCCATCAGAACTTGCAGAAAGCAATTGAGCAACTTTCGACCGGTGAAGATTTTCGTTCAGCCTTACTTTCAAATTCCGATGAAATCCAAAGCAGATTCAACTTGGACGAGGATGACATGATGGCCATCAATTCATATAACTCCTCAAAGTCTGCCGTTCGTCCCACACCGAACTTGTGTTGCTGTTGTCTCAACATGTAATTCAGCAAATCAGTCCATATGAGGAAGGCATTACTCAGTATTGGGTAATGCCTTTTTTAATTTCTAAAATCTGATATAAATATATTCTGTTCCATCCCTTTAGAGCTCTACCGAAAGGAATCATGGCTGAAGATACCTCTCCATTGGTTGATTACGCCACCGTCCCCCTGCCGCAAAAACCCAGGCTGGCTCCCTGGGTTACCTGTGTCGACCTGGGTGACAGCCGCCTGCAATTGCGGGGAGCGGAGTTTTCATTTACCCTACAGCATCCTCTGTTCATTGAGACCTTTCATTCCCTCCACCCATTGCTGGACGGTCAGCACACCGTTGAGGAAATCATTTCTTCCAGTGATCCCAAATTTCTCCCCACTACAATCACATTTTTGCTCAAAATGTTGCGTGCCAACGGGGCTTTACAGGAAGGAAACCTCACTCCTCCCCCACCTTTGACACCGGAAATTATTGAAAAACACGAAAGCCAGATTCAATTTTTTTCCCATTTTGTATTGGATCCGGTGAGCACGCTGGCCCTTATCCAAAAGGCCCGGGTGGCTCTGACGGGTTCCTGTTCGATGAAACACTTGATTCTTCAGGCTCTTCGGGAAACGGGATTTGCTTCTCTTATAGAAATCGAGAGTCCCAATACCACTAAGGAGGAAAGCTTATCTAAAACTCCAAAATTTTCCGGTTCCCAATTGCAGGAAGTGGATTTACTCATTGCCTGCCTGGATGTCCCCGACCATATGTTTTTTCAGGCCGTCAATGCTTCTTGCCTCGAAACCGATACCCGCTGGATGCATGTCTCCCTTTCAGGAACCAGAGGTTTGATGGGCCCCACAATCATTCCCCGGCAGTCGGCCTGCTATGCCTGCTATGACAAGCGGGTAGCATCCAATGCCACAGATCTGCAAAGTTATCTGGCATATCAGATTCAAAGGAAGCCCAACGTGAGCGAAGGATATTTAAACCCACTCGCATCCAGCTTGGCTCAGCAAGTTAGCTTGGAAGTTTCGCGTATTATTTCGGGTTTTGCCCCGCCTAAAACCATAGGACGATTATATGAATTTGAAGCCACCTCTCCTTTGGTGAAAGACCATGACGTCCTCAGGCTTCCCCGTTGTCCGGCCTGTAATTTGGTAGAGCCCCGGCGCGAACCCTGGGATATGATTCATCTTAACCCGTGACCGTTTTGAATAATCATCCTCTGTCTCTCAGCAACCTGCGGAACAATACCGCCAGAGACCTGTCCGACGCCCTGCAAACCGCCAAAAGATTAATCAGCAGCCGTACCGGCATTATTTCATCGGTCGAATACGACCATATGGCATCCGATGAACCCTCGGTTTATTTTGCCAGAAGTACACCTGCAAATTCTTTAGCATTCAACGGCATGGAAACCATGAATTATGGAGATGCCACCTCCACCGATCCCAGACGAGCCATCATGAAAGCCGTCGGAGAAAGTATTGAGCGCTATTGCCCGGCGCACTTCAATTATGAAGACTTTACTTTAGCCGCTTACAACGACCTGGCAGGTGAGGCGGTTCACCCCGGTGATTTTGCGCTTTTCAGTGAAAAGCAATATGCCGAACCCGATTTCCCATTTGTCCCGCTCACCGCAAACACTCCCTTACGATGGGCCTCTGCTTTTTCAATCAGTCACGACAGGGAGGTGTTAATTCCGGCCTCTTTTATCTACATTCCTTATTACTTTAAATCGGCAAATGAGCCGCCCTCTCACAATCCCATCTCAACAGGGCTGGCCTGCGGTCCCCATCTTGCCCCGGCTATCTGTAAAGGCATTCTGGAGGTTGTGGAGCGTGACGCCTTCATGATCATGTGGAAAAACCAACTGCCCTGCCCCAGACTGAACCTTTCTGATGTAAGCGATCCATTCGTTCAATCCCTGCTAAATGAAATTCAGGCTCTTCCGGTAGCCTGCCAGGCCTTTCTCCTCCCTTCGGATATGGATATCCCAGTTATTCTGGTTTTACTCAAAAACTTATCGGGGCGCCCCCCCCATACGGTTCTGGGAATGTCCGCGGACCTGAATCCTTATAAGGCCCTAACCCTCGCCCTGGAAGAAGTTTGCCTGAGCTGGGTGGGAATGGGTCGATACTCGCAGTCCAAAAAAGATTTTCGTCCCTCAAAAGATTACACGGATATAAGCAATCTTGATCTTCACGGATTGGTTCATGCGGTGGATCCGGACCTCGCCAAATCCTGGGAGTTTCTCAACACATCCGGCAAGCAGGTTTCCATTGATGACATCAAAAACGAATACGATGAAAATTCGGTCACCAATATAAGGACACTGGTCGACAAACTTAAAGATAAAAACCTGAATGTCATCGCCAAAGACTTGACCACTGTCGATGTGGATGAGGCAGGATTCAAGGTGGTCCGCGTGGTGGTGCCCGGCATGCAACCTCTGGATATCAATCATGCGCGAAGATATCTGGGGGGAACGAGGCTCTATGACGTCCCCTGCAAAATGGGCTTAAGAACTGAACCTCTTGCCGAGGAACATTTAAACCCTTATCCGCACATGTTTCCTTAAAAGTGGAGGTTTAAAAATGTCAAAAATAACAGCTCATTCAATCCCGGCATTGGAATCTCAACTGGATCCTCCCCCCTTTTCGCTTTCCG
The DNA here is from genome assembly GCA_029879645.1 of Nitrospinota bacterium. GTDB lineage: Bacteria > Nitrospinota > Nitrospinia > Nitrospinales > Nitrospinaceae > SZUA-226. The sequence goes on along the minus strand of JAOUPX010000033.1, from coordinate 10,743 downwards.
AGCTTTATCACGAAAACACCAAACTGCACCCCCAGACCGCCCAGGAGTTGATCCCCTCAGGAAATTTTACGCCCGAAGACCTTCAAGCCATGTCCAGAGCTTACAAACAATATCCCAACGCTCCGCGTATTTCGCTCCCGGCTGCCGAGAACATTCCGCCGGACAGCCGCTCATTCGATGACGTGATTTCCTCCCGGAGAAGCTTCCGGGACTTTGCGGATCTGGATATGACTCTCGACGAATTATCCCTAATTCTGCATCAGAGCTATGGCATCACCGGTGAGATGACAGGCCTGGACGGCTCGCGGCAAGCTCTGCGATCCTCCCCCTCGGCGGGGGCGCTATACCCGGCGGAAATCTATGTCGCGGTACGAAAAGTGACCGGAGTCAAACCTGGAATCTATCATTACAACGTTCCCAACCATGAACTGGAATTGATGATCCCCGGCGACCCTACCGAATCAATGTTCGAAATTTGTTGTGGCCAGGAGTTTGTTCGCAAAACTTCCATCATCATTTTGATGTCCGGAGTCCTGAAGCGGACCAAACTCAAATACGGAGAGCGCGGGTACCGTTATGTATTACTGGACATCGGGCATCTCGGTCAGAACATTTATCTTTCCTGCACCGCATTGGAACTCGCCATCATGACCACCTGCGGATTTTTCGACGATCAGGCTCACCGGCTCCTGCGCCTCGACGGCGTGGACGAAGCGGTACTATATGTGGCCTTTATCGGAAGACGCCAAAGGTAAATTAAAGGGATATCCTGAGGTTCAAGAACCCCCTTTTTTCCACTGCCTCCCGACAAACCAACCTTCAACCAAAGTCGATATTTTTTTCCACCCAGCCTTGACACTCCAAATCCCCGGTTTTATTTATAGATCAGGAAAGATGGTTCGGTACCGAACTGGAATGACTATAACTTTAAACTTATTCCAGGAGGATCAGCATGAATATTGTCAAATATGCACCTGAAACCTATATGGATCGGTTTTTCGACACCGATCGCTTTTTCAACGATTTCTGGCCTTGGGCTCCGGCAAAGGAACGCCGTGTATTCGAGGAGCATTTAAGGGTTAATATCGTTGAAAATAAGGACAACTATACCCTCACCGCCGAGGTTCCGGGCCTGACGGAAAAGAATATCGACCTTGAAATCAAGGATGGCCGCATGACCCTCAAAGGCCATATCGAAGAAACTTCGGAAAAGGAAGAGGAACATTACCGGATGAAGGAATTCAGCCGCAGAAGCTTTGAGCGCTCCTTCCGCATCGGCGAAGGCGTCGACCCGGATCATATTTCCGCCAAACTGGCCAACGGAATTCTCACGGTGGTTCTTCCCAAAAGGGAAGAGGCCAAACCGAAATCGGTTAAAGTGGAAATCGGTTCCTAACCTTCGAAAAATCAACCCGCGTTTCTTAGGAAACGCGGGTTCTTTTTATTTTATTCTGGTATATAATGGAGTACTAAATATTCGCTGGCAGGTTCCATCCCGCGCCAGCGGGGAACTGCCAGACTTCGTTAATCCAGGAAGGACGTCTAATGAAATCCCTCGCTTCAATAAATGCGAAAGACATTGAAACCATTAAAATGGCACTGAATGATGCTATTTCCGATATTAATATGGAACTGAAGAATCCTCTTTCTGATAGTAAAATGAAAGAGGTTATGGAGTACAAGTCCCGTTATACGCGGGTCTACGACAAACTGCGAACCAATCCCTCTATTTACGCCCTGGCGGAATACGAGTTGGACATTGCCGCAGGCGGCCTGAACGACGCTATCGAAATGCTTGAGGAGAATATGATGGAGGACGATCTGGACGACCAAGAGAAGTCCGACATCCTTTCCTACAAAAACGACTGCCAGCGCGTCATCGACATCCTCGCAGGCTAGCGGCGAACCGCCGCAGGTAATTCTGAAACCCCGGCTGGCGAAAACGCCTCATCGATTCTGAGATAAAGCCCCTGCTAAATTTGCTCCAGGCCTAGCCTGGTTAGAAGTTGGCGTAGTAGCCGTAGGCGAACAACCATCCGGTAACGCCCGTTCCCGCCGCCATGCATAGACCCCAGGCGAGTCGGCTGTTGCGCTTCATTTTAGGGTGGTCGTCATACATCCAGGCGGCATGGATCAACATTCCCATAAAATAGGAAATCGTCACAAACGCCAGAAACAGCACCACGAACATGAACGGTGAAAATTCCATCGCCACGCACCTCGCACTCACACCCCGCAACTAGGGAGAGATTTAAAAAATAAAACCCGACTTCGAAATACCCAGGGCGACCAGAAGGTGAGAAAGACCCCACAGGACAATAATTGTCCCGAAAAAGCCAAGGGTCACCTTGAGCAAAATCATGAAAAATTCCTTGCGCGTCCGGGTTTGCTTGACCCAACTGATGAGCAGGGTTAAGCCCATGACAATCAGGAAACTGATCCAATAAAACCTCACAGACATGCCTGCATTCTATCAATCTTTTCCGGAATTGGGTAAAATTCCTGCCCTCTGGCGAGGGAGGCAAATGGCTAACAGTTAATGGCCAGGCCAGCGCCTGGAACTAATTTCGTCAGAGCGGATCCCCGCGATAGAAACTTGATCTTCGAGTCCCAAGGTTTTAAATGTGCTCTGGGCTCTGCCCGGTTAACGTGTGCTTTGGAAGGGCATAAGCACCAGCTTGAACAGAGACACCTGCCTCGGACTTCGGAATTCTGGAACACCAATGATAATCTCCGGTTGTGGTTTCCTTCCTTCCTGAATATACGTCCCCAGAAAGCGGTCCCATATGGAAATATTAAACCCGTAATTGGAGTTGGTCTCATCCACTTCCACTGAGTGATGAATCCGGTGCATGTCCGGCGTCACAAATACCCACCTTAAAGCCCGGTCCAGCCCCAACGGCAATTTGATATTGGAATGGGTGAACTGCGCCATACTGCTGAGAATCGCCTCGAAGACCACCACGGTCATCACCGACGGTCCCAGCGCCGCCACCAAACCCAGCTTGTAAATCATGGACCCCAGAATCTCCAGGGGATGAAAACGAAATCCGGAAGACACATCCAGGTCCAGATCGGAATGATGAACCTTATGGAACCGCCAGAAAAATGGAATCATGTGGAGCACCACATGCTGGATATAGATCATCAGGTCCATAATTATTATCCCGACCGCCATTTCCACCGCTACCGGCCAATCGAGATAATTGAGCAGGCCCCAGCCCTGTTCGCCGGCAAAATGCGCCACACCCACCGCCGCCCCTCCCAGCAACATGCGGACCAGCAACACATTGAAACCCGTGAGAGAAAAATTGATTGCCAACCGCCGGAGCTTGGAATCCACTGTGGGATGGCGGGGAATAACGCTCTCCAGGACGAGCATCAATATCAGCACGCCAAGAAAAATGGAAAGGCGTATCTGCTCAACAGTCATAATAACTCGCCGATAATAATTAGAGTAATAAGGAAGTCACTTCAAATTCGGCTTTTGACGGACCAGGTTCACCACACCCTGAGCCATGAGCCCCATAAACCAGATGGTGGTAAAGCAGATAAACCAGAGAAAAACCGCGTTAAACCAGTATTGTGTCGGCCGGTAATCGACGGAATTATGAATCTGCGCATTAATATCCTTCTTTTCATTTTCCGAAGCCCGCAAATAAGACTTATAAAAAGGATGCCTTTTGCCGACCGCAAATTTTTTCATTTCTTCCGGTGGCAGTTTAATGAATTGCGAAACTTCAGCCACGTTTTCGCGGAAGAAGATTCGCATCCTCTGCACTTCTTCCGAATCGGGAGGATTACCCATACAATAAATAACAGTGGCCAGGGTCGACAACAAAATGGAACCCCACAGCGAAAAACGACCCACCCAGCTATCTATCTTATCTTCTAATTCATGAGGTGATTCTTCCATGATCCCTTTCAAAAACAAAGTAAACTCATAAAATATTATCATAACCGCGTCCCATACGGTAGACTTCCATCCGATGGTTCTTATGAATTCAGGATGAAAAATGGGTTCCAAATACTCCACCGGCTATGTCAGCCTGCTGAAGTCCAACCGCCCCTTCCGCCACCTCTGGTACGGCCAGGTGGTCTCCGAACTGGGTGACTGGCTGAACAGTATCGCCATCTACACGCTGGTTCTCAAGCTCAGCGGTACCGGCACGGCCATGGCCGCGGCGATGATGGCCAAACTCCTTCCCATTTTCTTTGTCAGCCCGCTGGCGGGGGTGTTGATTGACCGGATGGACCGGAAACTCATCATGATCACCAGCGACATCCTGCGCTTCGTGGTAGTTTTGGGGTTTCTTCTGGTGGATGATGCCGGTGACCTGTGGCTCTTGTACACGCTCGCCGTGCTGGAAATCGCCCTGGCCGGCTTTTTTGAACCTGCCCGGAGCGCCATCATCCCCTCCCTCACCCGGCGCGAAGATCTGGTGACGGCCAACGCGCTCAGTGGGTCCACCTGGTCGGTGATGCTGGCGGTCGGTGCCGCGCTGGGCGGAGCACTGGTGAGCTGGTTCGGAATCAAAGCGGCGTTTATCATCGATGCCTTCACCTTTCTCCTTTCAGCCTGGTTCATCGCCCGCATTCAATGCCCCCCTGAAGCCCTGGCCAGGGAAAAGGCCGAACGTTCGGCAGGTTCCGGATTCAAAACCCTGGTGGACGGCATGCGTTACCTGATTTCGCAACCGATGATCTTCGTCCTGGCACTCATGAAATCCGGCCTGGCGCTGGGCGGCGGGATAATGACACTCATTCCACTCTACGCCAATAAAATGTTTACCTCCGCTTCCGCCATTTCAATGGCCATCGGCGCCATGTATTCGGCAAGAGGACTGGGCGCCGCCCTGGGACCCATCCTCGTAAAAAAGTTTTTCGGCGATTCCACCCGCGTGCTTCAGCTATCCATCCTGTTCGCCTTCTTTCTTGGCTCCCTGTCCTATTTTTTATTTTCTCAATCGCATAGTTTGTGGTCTGCTTCCCTGAGTGTTGCAATGGCCACTTTCTTCGGTTCCATCATTTGGGTATTCAGTTCCGCACTCATTCATCTGGAAGCCGACAGACGTTTTCTGGGCCGGGTGTTCAGTACCGAGATGGCATTACTGACACTGGTGATGGGGCTCAGCAACTGGTCGGCCGGATTCGCCATAGACACCCTGGATTTGACCGCTCACCAAACGGGTATGTGGATGGCGGGCCTGTTCGTGATTCCGGGAGTGTTGTGGGGAGGGTTTTTACTGTTCGTGAACTCAAGATATAAGCAGGGAGAATGTGTCGGCTCCGTCTGCCCGGTAGAACCCAGCGACTCGAAAATACCACCGACCTCGCTTTAAATCCTGACTTCTCATCAGGTAATGAAATGGTCCGCCAGGGATTTGCCGATGTCGAAATGGCTCATGATCTGCCCGCCGTTGTCCTGCGATTGCGCCCAGGAATATGCCTCCTCCACCTGTTTACTCATGCCCAGAGCATGAAGAACCCCAACGGAAACATAGCTGGAAGACAGGTCGGGAGATCGGGAAAAATCCGTCACCAACTCCCGCATGAAATCCATTTCCTCCGCTGAGAGGCTCCGGTATTTATTGACGAGATTAATGAGGTTTTCCTCACCATAGGTGTTGGTATAGTTCGCCCCGACAATCGGCTCGCGGTACAGGCGCAGTATATCTTCTTCCAATAGTCTGTAATCTATACTCATAAATTCAAATGCTCTCCGGAGCATCAGCTGGTTCCTTCTCGGCCCAATAAGTTTCCCATTCCTCCACCCACGCCAATTGCGTGAGATCGGTCATGCGGTCGAGAAACACCTTGCCGTGCAGATGGTCGATTTCGTGCTGAAGGACGACAGCCAAAAATCCCCTGGCCTCCACCACCATTTTTTCTCCATCACGCGAAAAGGCTTCCACCGTTACCTCACGGGGGCGAGTAACCAACCCTCGCAAATCCTTCAGACTGAGGCATCCTTCCCAGAACGAACCGGTTTCCTTGCTGGAATGGGTAATCACCGGATTCACATACACGGTCAGCGGAATGTCATCCTGGGAGGGGTAACGTTCATTCTGCCTATATTCTACGATAATGACTTGCAGAGATTCGGCGACTTGAGGCGCGGCAATCCCCACCCCCCCTTCATCCCTCATCGTTTCGATCATATCATCAATCAGTCGCTGAAGTTTGTTATCACCCTGGGCTTTTAATTCCTTCAGATCTACCGGTCGGGCTTTCTTTCGTAATATCGGGTGACCTAACTTTGCGATTTCTAAAACAGGCAATTTATTTTCTCCTATTTATATGACTTGTCTTACTTTGACTTTTTAATCGATCAGTTAAACATTAAAAACGGAAAATCTCCTTTAACCTTAAAAAGTTTTTCCACAGCGATGGACATTGCTTTCTTCAAGTTTATAAAACTCATTTGCTTTGTAAACTCGCCGGTTATCTTAACATAATTTTGAAAGCTCAAAAAATGGGATACCCTGTTATCCCCCGCCAATACTGGGGTAAAAGGGGGTTACCGTCCAATTTTTGTTTGACATTTCATCGCCGTTTTTTATAATTGACTGCGCTTGCAGTTCCTACCCACCTCACACCAACCTTGAAAGGAGGGATTCCCTTGACAAAAGACGAGTTGATCGGCGCCGTTGCAAAAAATGTAAAGGATTCCGCTTTAAGCAAACGATTAACAGGTGACGTTCTGGATGCCGCTTTCGATGTAATCGGCAAATCCATCAAAAAAGAAAAGCGTTTCGCCTATCCAGGATTCGGAACCTTTACCGTGCGTTCCCGGAAAGCGAGAACCGGACGAAATCCTCAAACCGGAGAGGAAATCAAAATCAAAGCCAGTAAAACAGTTGGCTTCAAACCCGCTCCGACGCTTAAAAATTCCCTGTAAAGCACAATCTGTTTCAATCCTATATGAAACATATCCAATACCAGTGATATATGGACGCCCAAAGACCGAATGGTCTTTGGGCGTTTTTGTGACATCTCTCAGATAGCTTACAATTTTCTGAACTGAATCCCCCGGAGTGATCACCTGTCCAATCGGTTTAATTCAAAATCCCAAGGACCGCTACTTCTCCTTTTCTTTTTGGGCTCTCAGAATCTCCAACTCAAATTCTTTAAATTCCCCCTGGTTCGCTTCCTCGGGACGCCTGGTTTTCCGTGTAAAATCGTTGAGCGAAAACTTCTTTTCCAAATAATGGCAGGTACGGCACTCAGTGGCATATCGGAAAACTTTCCGGTTATAGGCCACTGACATCTCCTCAATATGTCCGACTGAGGAAAAATCTTTGTGAATGTGACAACTCCGGCAGTAATCGTGGATAACTCGATTACTTTCCGCGGCCGCCACGTCTCTCTCAAACGCCTCTTCAATTTTTTGGGTGTAACAGCCCGCCAATAACCCTGTCAGAGCCAGGACACAAAACCATCTCATTTTCAACAAAACTCCTTCCCCATCACCGTACGCAGGGGTTATTTCCGGATAATTTGAAATTTATTGTATTGTACTGAAATCCAAGTGCGTTTGCATAGTAAACAAACAATAACTTTACAATCTTGAAAATCTTCGGTGAAAATGGAATTTGAGGGGGGGGGGCTAGACGCTTTAAGCGTTATCGGAGCGAATCAAATCGTAGATTTTAAGAACCTTGTTGGAATAGTCCACCGGAAGCCTCTTGCCCTGCTGGATATAACGCTCCAGCTTGGTTGGACCATGATTGTAGGCTTCAAGCGCCAGCTTCACGTCATTATTAAACCGATTCTGAAGCTTGTTGAGGTAATACGCACCCAGAGCAATGTTGGATTCCGGCTTGAAAAGAGTCGGCTGGCCTTCCCATGGCAGATTAACTTCTGTGGCCATGGCATGACCTGTCCGGGGGCGAATCTGCATCAATCCCAGGGCGCCCCGATGAGATCTGGCCCAATTGTTGAATGAGCTCTCCGTAACAATGAGGGCCGTCAGAAGAAAAGGATCATAATCATATTTCCGGCTTTCCTCATAAATCCAATGGGGAATTTGGTTCAGCGAGGCCAGGTCCAAACCGGTAGAATATGAGGAAATAACATCAAGTATTTTGGTTTTAATTCTCTGCTTTTCCCGGAGGGTCCTATGGAGATTTCTGTATTCCTCTTCCTGACTTAATTTTAAAAAGTACCTTTGGTCCAGCGATTTAAATGCCGATGAGTAACTTGGTGTTCCCTTGAGGTAATTCACGCTACCGGAGAAAATACCCATATAGCTACAAATCAACAATACCGATAAAAGGGTACTTAGTTTTTTTAGAGAAAAATACATGTCACTCATCTTTCAAAGTCTCCATAATTTACATCGGAAGTTTTCCATGTAAATTTAAGAACAAATTAGACTTACCCCTCAATTCCATGAAAGCCTTTATTTATAATGTCTTGGGAGTTTTAAAAGGGGTAAAAATAAAGTTGCTGGAGTATACGAAGGTAACGATTAATTGTCAAACCACTTTTTCAGCAAAAAAATGGGAAACGATTGATTTTCCCCTGACAAGGGGTATAATGTGCCCTATAAATCATTAAAATTCTTGAAGTTATGAAAATTACCTGCCCTAAATGCCGGTCTTCCTACAGGGTCAAAATACCCGATCCGGGTTATGCTGGGATTGAGGTCCAATGTGGAAAATGTCTCCACATTTTCCAGTTCGTCCCTGAACAGGAAACATCCGAAACTTCTTACCCAGTAGAAGTGTCTTCTTCCAAAACAAGAGTACCACCTCCATTGGGGGAGGAGCAATCGGTTTCTGGCGCAACGAGCAGACAGAAAAAATTGGATGACCAGCCGGACACCCCCTCTATAGATAAGACAGGGAACATTGAAGATACGGCCTATGAGCCCATGGAAGTCGCTATCGACGACGATTCTCAGGATGATTCTCTGGATGACAGAACCCTGGATGAAATATGGAATGAAGCAGTTGAAGAAGGAACCCGCACAGCCATAAAAGGCGAAGACAAAGCACCGTCATCGCCCCTTGAATTTGTGGAGCCAGAGGAAAAAACTCCCTCTTGGGAAGATGCCTTTGCCGATCAGTCCAAGGTCGAGTCCCAATGGCGAAAAGCTCAAGAAATGGACCGCATCCAGGAAGAGCAACAGCTTGCCGAAGCCCTGGGAGAAAAATACGTTCCCCTCGAACCCCCTCCGGTGGAAAGTCACGCCGAAAAACCACCTGCCGAAAACAAGCAGGACCTCGTCGATCAGTTGTTTGCTGAACTCAAAGGCCAAAAGGCGTCCTCCAAAGAAGCTTCTCCCCCGCTGGAGGAAGAATCCCAGCCGCTACCATCCATGCAAGAGCGCCAGCAGGTTATAGACCAAATCATCCAAGATTTCAGAGCGGGAAGAGCCGCATCGAAAACTCAGAAGACGAAACCTGCTCCCGTGGAGACGCCTCGACCTCTCCCCTCCCTGGAGGACCGACAACAGGAAATTTTCAAGATGGTGGAGCAGGCCAAGAATAAACTGGCGCAAGAAAAAACCCAGGAGGAAATCGATCTCGAAGAAGAAGTCAACATTGACGACCAGGAGGACATGCCCAGCTGGGAAGAAGCGTTCGCCCACCAGGCGGAAATGGAATCGGGGTGGAAAAAAGCCGAAGAACAGAACAGGATTCTGGAAGAGCAGCAACTGGCCGATGCCTTGGGCGAAGACTATGTACCGCCGCCTGAGCAGACCACAGGCACCCCTGTTACAGGGGAAAGCAAGCAGGCCATGGTCGATGACATTTTTGCTCAAATGAAAGGCCAGACACAAAAAGGGCAACAGTCAACACCTGCAACCGGCCAATCCAAAACGGAGGATCAAACCAGGCAGAGCGAGGTGGATCGTATCTTTGCCGAAGCCAAAACCCAGCAGAAAAAAACCCAGGAGGAAATCGACCTCGAAGAAGAAGTCACCATTGACGACCAGGAGGACATGCCCAGTTGGGAAGAAGCGTTCGCCCACCAGGCGGAAATGGAATCGGGGTGGAAAAAAGCCGAAGAACAGAACAGGATTCTGGAAGAGCAGCAACTGGCCGATGCCTTGGGCGAAGACTATGTACCGCCGCCTGCACAAACCACAGGCACCCCTGTTACAGGGGAAAGCAAGCAGGCCATGGTCGATGACATTTTTGCTCAAATGAAAGCCAAGCATTCAGCGTCCGAGTCCGTAAAACCCGAAAAACAAGTTTCTCATTCCGTTGGAACAAACGAAGAAACAAATACGGAAGAAGAATTTGAACCGAGTTGGGCCGACGCTTTTAGCGACCAGGAAAATTCCGAAGCCGATTGGATCAAATCACAGAACCAGGATAAACATGAAGTAGCATCCAGCGAAAAAACCGTATCCGATAAAGAAGATGCCTTATCTTCTCAGCCCATTTCTGAAAACTGGGAGCTACCCCCAGACATGGCTGATTTAGATATGAAGCAATTGGTCGCTCAAGCGTTTGAAGAGGAAACGCAATCTCAAGATAAAATTCAATCCTCAAAACCCGAAGAGGAACCTGCCTTCGAACCTGAGATGGAATCGGAACTCGAACCGGTAATGGAAGCGGCGGAAGAAGAGTCGGCTCCGCCAGAACCCGAGCCGATGATATCCGAAGAGGAACCTGCCTTCGAACCTGAGATGGAATCGGAACTCGAACCGGCGATGGAGGCAACGGAAGAAGAACCCGCCATGCCGGAAACGGAGCCGGTGGCAGCCGAAGAGGAACCTGCCTTCGA
>JAOUPX010000207.1 GCA_029879645.1 Nitrospinota bacterium | reverse complement strand
AGATCCCTCAGACGGGCCAATTCCCTGCGCTCCAGCTCCAGCCGCGCCGCCTGGGTACCGATCGCTTCATCGACACACGTCAGCAAAAACTCCCGCTCATATTCTGGAAGGTGTTCAGGCATTGTCTTCGCCCCCTAGCCCATACCACTTGTGGAATGATTTTCTTAGTTCTACCTTCACTGACGGTTCTCGCAACACATCCCGATCTAAACATGAGGGCTGATCGTGTAGCAGACTTAAAAACCAACCATCAAAAAGCTCGTCTAAATTTTTAGATTTTTCAGTTATCTTGATAGGTTTATTTGGTTTACGCATCCACCACCTCGTAGTAGAAATAAAAGCGAAAGATTTACGCATCCACCACCTCGTATTCGTGAATGAATTCAATTTTCGGCGCAGATTCCACCCCCAACTGAGCCAGCGCCTTTTTGATCTGCGAAAGGTAATTCTCCCCCAGGCATTTCTGATAAAACCGGTTCGGCACCCCCACCACCACCTGCTCCCTCGTCGCCGCCAGGCCCACTGTGGGTTTGAGCCACCGGTCAAAATTGTCCGGCAGAATTTCCGGCTCGATGGCCTCCAGCACCTGGCGCCACAACCCCTCCGCTTCCGGATCCGGCGCCACCTTCGGCACGTTGCGAGTCTCCTGCACCCAGCCTTCCTGTTTCTTGGCATTCGTGCGCTCCAGCAGTTCCTGCAACACGTTCGGACTGGCAAACAGCGGGATGGTCCTCGTTTTCCCCGCGAAAAACCCGCGCTCCGTCCGGACAAACTCGTTCCAGCAGGCGCACAGCACATCGGCTGATAATTCCTTGACGACCACCAGCCGCATCACAATATCCGCATCGCGTTCCGGCTCCAGAACCAGCGGGATGCCCCTCTGCGCCTTGTGCCGCTCCACCGCATGGGTCAGGAAACGCTTGCAGTCCGCCTCCTGCTGGGCCTTGCGCTCCGCCCGCTCCATATCCTCCGGGTCCAGCGGATCATCCGGTGGGGGAACTGGCGGTTGATCTGGCGTGGGAACTGTTGGGGGATGCCCGTTGATTTTTCCCTCGCCGTGCGCGGAGCACCCGTTGCCGTTTGGCTTTGGAATTTCGGGTTTGAATTTTCTGTCTGCCTGCGTGGTAGTAGTAGTAGTAATATCTGTTGTAATCTCTGTAGTATTCTCTGTATGTATAAGTTTGCGGTTTTCCGGCAAACTAGATTGCCGGATTTCGGCAAACTGGTTGTCCGGTTTCCGGCAAACTGGATTGCCGGATTTCGGCAAACTGGAAATGGCTTTAATAATCGCAGACTTACTGACTTTATAATGGGTTTTCGCCGGGGAGCCACGAAGGGTCGTTTTGATAAACCCAGATTTATTTAACTTGGCCTTCGCCGCTCGAAATTCATGCCGCGAGAGGCCCGTTTCGTCGATCAGTTCCGCGTCCGTTTTATAGAACTCCGCCCCGCCCATAACCTTGTTCCAGTAGAGCAACTGAGCCAATAGAACACCCGCCGCCAGGCTACCGGCGACCTTTGAGAAACACGGGAAAAAAGCGATCGGGCGATCAGTAAGATGGTCGAATACAGTGGAAGCAGGATCGCTCACTCAGCACCCCCTTTTTTCATTTGTCCCCCGACCCCCTCTAAGTGTGGTTTAAGGTGAACAATAGACCCATTTAGACCGCTGTCAGTCAGAGCTTTTAAATTGTCCTGACCGTATGCAATAAGGCAGGAGGGAGCCCCAGCGTTATATTTATATTCCTCCCCCTCGACATCAAGAAATGTGATGCGCCCTTTCAAAAACAGAATCCCGTCAGCCGCACCAAAAACGAACTCCTGGAACCATTTGTTGTCGGTCCTCGCAAAAATCAGGGCGATACCATTCCCGTGAGCCGACAATTTTTCCATCCACAGGCCAGTCTCTCTCCCATATGGCGGATTCAACCAAACACGCCCCACCCATTCCTGACTTAACCCACACCCCGACCAATCCGTCTTTGTGATCCACCGCTTGGCGACTTTAGGATTTCCTCTCACGGGACAGCATGGATCGAGATCAAATTCCCCCAGGTTTTTATAAATCCAGGGAGGAGTAATATAAGAGGTTTCACCCTTATGATTTAAGATATTGAGACTCATCGCACCCCAAACGAAAAAACCCCGCGCCGGGACGAACCCGAGGCGGGGTTGAATAAAAAGTTGGCAACGAATTGGCAACCGGAATAATACTGTAAAAATAAGCTAAACCATTGTAAAATCTGGACAAAAGACGTTTCAACGGCCTTCGTTATTATATGCGTAACTTTAAATAAGTCGTTCATTTTACGGTCTTTCGCTTCCCGGCGGTGGGGCTTGGCAACGTTTTGGCAATATTGAATGGCTCCACCGCGTCCAACAGGGCCTGGTCGGTG
>JAOUPX010000206.1 GCA_029879645.1 Nitrospinota bacterium | reverse complement strand
TACGCGATGCGGGGCATGAAGTTACGGTAGTCGACGGTCCCGGGTCAGCCCCCCGAAATTTTTTTGATTTCAAGGGAGTTCGCGTGCGGGGCTTGACCAAAGAGGAAATCGTAGAGCGCATTCCGGAAGATTCCGAAGTCATCGCCCTGGGATGCATGTTCACTTCCAATTGGGTATATGTCCGGGAAATCGTAAAAGATATCCGAACTCGATTTCCAGACGCCAAATTAATCATGGGAGGGGAGCACGTCACCGGTTTTCCCGAATTATCGCTCCAGCAGGCGCCTCTGGATGCAGTGGTGCTGGGCGAAGGCGAAGAAATCATTGTTCAGTTGCTTGAGCATTTTGAAAACGGAAGTTCATTGGAAGATCTGGCTGGCGTGGTTTTCCGTTCCGCGGACGGAAGCATCCGGGTGAAACCCCGGTACCGGCGCATCAAGGATATCGATTCCATCTCCTGGCCGGCGTGGGACCTGTTTGACATACAGAAATACAATGAAGTCAACCAGCCGCACGGTGCCTCCCAGGGACGCTTCATGCCGATGCTGGCGACACGCGGATGCCCGTTCCAGTGCACCTTCTGCACAAGCCCCAACATGTGGACCACTGAATGGATCGCCCGCGATTACAAAAACGTGGTCGATGAAATGCAGTATTACCAGGAACACTATGGAACCAGAGATTTTCAATTTGAAGATCTCACCGCCATTGTCCGCAAAGACTGGATCAGCGACTTTTGCGACGAGATTGTCCGGCGTGGCATGAAGGTTACGTTTCAGATGCCCTCGGGAACACGCAGCGAATCGATCGATACCGAAGTCGCGCAGAAACTCAAGGCGGCGGGATGTCATGAATTCGCGTTCGCCCCGGAATCCGGTGACCCGCGGATTCTGAAGGCCATCAAAAAGAAGGTCAAGCTTCCCGCCATGTATGCGGCCGCCCGTAATGCCATGGATGCCGGAATCAACGTCGGATGCTTTTTTATCATCGGCTTCCCGGAAGATACCTACCGGAGCGTCCTGAGAACCTACGGAGCCATGGTTAAATGCGCACTGAAGGGGTTCACCAACGTCAACCTCAACGCTTATTCACCGCAACCCAACACCGAATCGTTTCGTGAACTCCAGGCGAATGGAGTTATCACGGACCTCAACGACGACTATCTGATGAGCCTGTTCACTTTTCAGGATTTCGGTGCCAGGAAAACTTCTTACAACCCAAAGTTTGGCGACCGCGAGTTGTCCTTTTTGGTGATCTTCGGGCAGGGATTGTTTTACGTCTTTTATTTTTTGCGGAAACCCAGGCGAATTTTTGAGTTGATGGTGGATCTGGTCTCCGATTCCGCCCGCAACAAGAGCAACAAAATGGCCAAGTCCGCTCTTAAAGACGCGCTTACGGTAATTAAGACCCGTGTTAAAAACGTGTTCCGAGCGGCCTGACTTTATGAATTTGACAGAATCCTTAAAAGAAAAGGAACAGGAGCGGTGCCGGTACTGGGAACGCCGGGACCATTTTCTGGAGCAGCGGATCCAATGGCGCTCACAGATGGCGAGGCACTTGTTCCACTTGCTTCCCGGCGAAAGCATCCTGGACCTCGGTTGCGGCAAGGGCCAATGGATCCAGTCCCTGTCCGTCGCCAACGGACATCGCAACCCCATCTGCGGAGCCACGTTCGATCCCGAATGCTTCGAAGCGCTCCAGCAGAAGAACCTTCCGGAAAATATAGAAACGGCTTTATTGGAATCTCTCCCCGGTCCTCTTCAAAACCGGCAATTCGATTATGTAGTGGGATGGCATATGCTTCCCGGCGACAATTACGCCCAATTTTTATTAGAGGTCAAGAAACTGCTGAAGCCGGGTGGTCAGTTCCTGTTATTCGAGCCCAACCCATGGAACCCCTATTATATTTTGCGAAAAACCCTGTCTCGCTTATTTCTCTTTTTCAAAAAATCCAAAAGAAAGCCGGCTTTCAATCGAATAGAGATGATGTCCATTCTTTCTGAAATTGGTTTTACAGGCATCAATATTTTGCCGTACGATTTTTTATTCCCACCGGTCCCGAAATTCATGTTGTGGCCCGTGCAGAACCTGAGTCTTATATTTGAAAATATGCCTTATTTCAGAAACTTTGCCGGCGAATTATACCTGTGGGGCAAAAATCCTCCTCCCGAGGGCTGGGTAAGACCAAAGGTCAACCTGGCTTATCATTCCAATTTGAAAGGACGCATTTCTGTTGTGGTTCCCTGCCATAACGAGGAGGCCAATATCGTTCCTCTGGTCCAGAGTTTGAAGGGATATTACGGCGATTACCTGCACGAAATCGTACTGGTCGACGACAACAGCCGCGACCGGACGGCTGAAGTTGCTGGACAACTTGGCCGGGAGGATGCCCGGGTTAAACTGGTGAAACGCA
>JAOUPX010000205.1 GCA_029879645.1 Nitrospinota bacterium | reverse complement strand
GCGGATTTTCCTTATCTGATAGTCGGCGAGGAGCCCCAATACAGCGGATTCTTTTTCCGAGGAATCGGCCAAAAGATTTTCGATTTTCTCCCGCTCATTCGCGCAATTGAAAGTCATCTGCTCGATTAATTCTGTCGCCCAGGGAGAAAATAAATGAGAAATCTCTTTTGAGGATTCAGAAGCTTTTAAATCCTTGGTTTTTTTGAATAAGATATTCTTGATCATAATTGCTTAGCTGAAGGCATTTAAAAAATTGAATGGGATGAGGCTGGCAGAAAACGTACGGGACCCCCATGAGCCTATATTTGTTAAAATTTTAAAGTATTTGAATAGGGTTTGGAAGGAGATAATAATCGCTTAGCGTTAAATGTTTTTTGGGCGTTGGGCCAGCAAAACCATGCTGATTCCAAATGGGATTTTGAATCGTTTTGTAATTGGAGATTCGAGAAACAATATTCTCTTGAAAAGCCAATTAACGGGGGTGGGGGGGATATCGTTATAGGAACGCAATTCGGCTTTTGGTTGTAGGCGCCTTTTTATCCGGTCGAAAATAAGGAATCCCACCTTTACCGGAAACAGGATGAAATTGTAAAAGCTGAAATGAGTGATTTTAAAGGGAGGTTTGAATAAATCAATTAATTCGCGGCTTGAATAACGTCGGCAATGATGAACCACCACATCCATTTGGGTCCAGAAGAATTGGTGTGCCGGAACGGTTACAAGAACATAGCCACCCTCATTTAAATGCCGGAATATCCAATCAACGGTGGCTTTGTCATCTGGTATATGTTCAAGCACATCGGCCAGAATTATAAAATCAAATTGTTTGGGAATGTTTTCGGGGGATTGCCATACCATTGCGTCCACTTCGGACCCCCATCTCTTTTTTATACTGTCAACAGCTTCATTGCTGGTATCCAGACCTGTTACATGTCCATATTTTTTGAGCATGGGAATGTTGGCTCCATAGCCGCACCCGACGTCTGCAATTTCCAGTTGATGACCAAGTGGGATTTTTATTTTGATAAGGTCTTCAATGATTTTTTGACGGCCCAGCCACCACCAATGGTCCTCCTGGACTTCACTGATAATTTTATATTCTTTGATATCCATTAAAATTCATGACCCATTAGATTCCGGTAACCGCGCTCGACGATTATAATCATTTTGGTAAGCTATTGCCGCCAAAACCAGAGTTCGCGCCAGAATTGAAAATAATAAGCCGCGCCCCACCTAAAAATTCTCAGTTTTCGAACACCGCCAATTCTTTCCGGTTCGTCCGCCGGTATTTCGCCCACTTTTTTCCCCTTCTTTAACGCGCGAACAGACATGAGGGGCTCCCAGCTGATTTTGCAAAAGAAAAGCTTTTCGGGAAGTTCGTAGGCGTCGTCTCGATCGAGGCCCAATTCATGAATCAGGCTCTTCTTGTAAATCCTGAAGATTACCATGACGTCGGTGTAATGGCCGCCATAAAGAAAATTTACCGTGCGGGTGAAGAGCCAATTCCCAAACCCTGTCAGCCAGTCGTCATCGTCGCTTTTGGCGTCATCCAAATACCGTGAGCCGATGACCATGTCGTAGCCTTCGTGCATTTTCTCGATTAGTGTTGGAATTTCTTCGGGAACCGTATTGCCATCTGGGCTGAAGGTGATAATCGTATCGCCTTCAATATAGGGAAGGCCCTCAAAGTAAGCATGGCGGAACCCTTTTTGTTTTTGTATGTATACTTGATAACCTTGTTCACGCGCCCATTCGACCGTGCCATCCGTGGACCCGCCATCCAGAATGAGGATTTGATCGCACCAGCTCGGGTCAATACGTGGCATGATGACTTGCATGCCATCGATTTCATTCAGAGTCAAAACAAGTAGAGTGACTTTCATTTACACCTTCTCATGACTTATGGGTTTTTAAGAGAGCTTTTCCGGACCAGTAACCCGTCAGTAAAATTAGAATTCCGAACAGACTGAGCGTTAAAATTTCGAACATTTTAATGGATTCTCCAGACAGAACAATTTCTCCCGCCTGAGCCCCTATAATGGCGACTCCTATGGCAGGGGGCAGGAGGAAAATTGTTGAAGAGTAAGCATAGAGGTTCAACGGAACGGACGTCAATCCGAACAGGAAATTTACCGGTCCGGAAGGAAAAGCCGGGTTCAAACGAATGAATGCAATGACTCTCCAGGTATTGTTTTCCAGTTGATCCGTCATCCACTTCAATAAGCGATTGTCGTATCGCTTCGCCAACGGTTGGCCGAGGCTGGTGCGGGCAAACAGGAAGGCGAGGATGGCGCCCAAAGAACCCCCTATCGTGGCCAGAACACCGCCCCACAGCCCTCCCCAAAGCACCCCCGCCGCCAGATTAACCGGCAGGGTAGGGACCAGCAGGGCCACCAGCAGGGCGTATACGATCACAAACAGGACAGGTGCAGAGAC
>JAOUPX010000032.1 GCA_029879645.1 Nitrospinota bacterium | reverse complement strand
GTTCGGCGGTCCATTTCTTCGTCGGTCAGGCTCATTCTTCCTTTTAAGAAGAGGAGTTTGTTTTCTGCGATGGAGATGGCCTGTTGATTTCCGGTCTGCTTGCCCAATTGCAGAGAGATGGCAATTTCTTTAAGGGAGTTATCCCACTCTTTCATATGTTCGTAAACACTGGCAAGATTGAGATGCGCTTGGAGGTAATCCGGTTTTAATGCGATCACTTTCCGGTAGTTCTCTGCCGTTTCAGGTAATTTCTGGAGGTACCAGTATTCCAAAGCAATCTTGAATAATATTTCAGGATCGGTCGGTTTCAGCTTGGACGCTTTTTGATATTCTAAAATGGCTAGTTCGTTTTTTTTGGATTTGCCATAGGCTGAAGCCAGACTGAGGCGTGCGTCAAGGTGATTGGGGTCCAATTTCAGAGTCTTTTGGTAGGCCGCTATAGCATTTTTTCTTTGTCCCCACTCCTCGTAGATCGAACCCATTCGGTAATGTGCTGGAATGAAGTTGGGGTCAAATTTCAGTGCACGATTTAGAATTTTTACGGCTTCTTCATAAGCCCCTATTTCCTGTTTCTTGAAAGCCAGCTCAGTCAATTCTGCCGGATCGGTGACTCCCCTGGGAATTCCGGAGTCCTCCTCGCTATTGCCGCCTCCCTGGCATGCGGACAGTATCCATGCCATTACCAATAATAAAATCCAGTTTGTAGGTTTCAAAATGGAAATTTGCCTATGAGGTTTAATCCTCAATTGTTGTGGCAGGCTTGTCAAGAAAGGTCCCCAGTTTCTTTTTGAATTGTTCGGTGACAAAATTTGAATCATTGGTATTTGAAATGATATGTGGAGTGATGAATAGCATCAACTCTGTCTGATTGACTGTATTCGAGTGTGAGCTGAACAGTCGCCCTAAATAGGGGATATTCATTAAGAGGGGAATGCCTGATACGGTTTCATTTTCGGTGGTTCGCATCAGGCCGCCCATTACCAGAACCTGATTATCCTTGAGGACGACCTCGGTTTTTATCGTTCGAGTAGTGAAGGACGGTGTGGTGGTGACTCTGTCTCCAGAAACCCCGGTTGCGAATTCGGGCCCCAGATTACTGACCTCTTGATCAATTTTCAGATTTACGAAATTATCGGAATTGATTTTGGGGAGAATTCCCAGTTTAATGCCGACACTCCGAAACTGGATGGAGCTTTGCGTTAACGGTTGCCCGGCTGTGGGTGTGCTGATAGAGGCGCTTGAAATAGGGATATCGTCAGCAATGGAGATATTCGCCTCCTTATTGTCTGAAGTGATCAGGATCGGGTTAGAAACGATTTTGACTTTTGCGTCGGACGCAAAGGCTTGAAGCAATCCTATGAACCGGTCCTTTTGTTGAACAAAGAAGCTGGCGCCGGGGGCAAACAGGGAAGTCGCGGTGTTGGCAATTTCCGCTCCCAAAGTGCTGGAGGATCCGGTGCCGCCGCCCCCGATGATTTTATCTCCGCCGTTAATTCCCCGGTTTCCTACCGTGCCTTTTAATGCCCATTCGATTCCCGTTCTGGTTTCCTCGTCGATTACCAAATCCAAGATCAACACTTCAATCAGAACCTGTTGAGGCAGGAGGTCCAGTTTTTTGATGATTTCCAGCACGGTGGGGTAGTTTTTGGCCTCAGTCCGGATGATCAGAGAATTGGTATCCACGTCAGGAATTATGTGAATTTCACCAATTGGACCGCTTTCAATCCCACCTTGAACCTTAAGAGATGTCTTTTTTGCCGATAAATTTGAGAGAGGTGATTTGTTGGCCTCTTTTTCATTTGAATTTGTTGGTTTGGCTTTTGGGGCCCCGCCGATAATGTTTTTTTGTCCCTTTTCGCCAAATATAGTATTTAAAACACCCGCCAGTTTCTCAGCCTCAGCGTTTTGGATGTAATAAACAAAAGTGCTGAGCTGACCTGCGGAGATGGGCTGATCCAGTTTTTCAATCCAGAAATCCACCCGCTCGATCACGTCTTCTAAAGCGCTGACCACTAAAATGGAGTTGATCCGTGCCAAAGGAATGAACATCAGCGATTTATCCAGGGAACTGGTGTAACCGATTGAGCTGAATATTCTATTTAATTCCTCGGCGACCATATCAGGGTCGGAATGCTTAATGGTATAAAGTTGAATGTCCGAGGAAGCGACTTTATCTGTATCCAAAGCTTCCACCACATGTGTGATCTGCTGGACCGTTGAGGCCAGATCGATCAACATCAATATGTTGGTTTCCGGGACATCCAATAAAACTCCGTTCTGGGTGATCAAGGGAGCGATGGTTTTTTTGATGGTCGCCGGCGGGAGGTTTTTCAGCGGAATCAACTGAATGACCACCCGGTCTTTGTCTGTGATTTGCGATTTATTTCCATAAAGCAGGTTTAAAGGTTTTTTGGAAGAATCGCGGATGGGAAGAAAACGGTAAAAATTCCCACTTTTTACCACCGTAACTCCGTTTACCGCCAGGATCTGTTCAAATACAGAATATAAATCCTTTGTGGGAACCTTTCGGAAAGTTTGTAAAGTTATCTTACCATCCACCTTTCCTTCTATGATGTAATTGATTTTTAATAATTCGCAAAAAGTGGTAATGACTTCGTAAATATTGGTTTGTTCAAAATTAAGCGTAAGATGTTTTGCCTGAATTAATTCGGGTGGAAGGGGAGGGGTTGGATCAAATATGCCCTTTGACGGAACAGTTTCTACCGTTTCTTTATTTTTAAGCACCACTTTCCTGGATGGAGCCAGTTCCTTTTCAATGATACGGGATGATGCTGTGGAAATGAAAAAGGGCTGATTGTTCTTATCCTTGACCATATGCCATGAACCATCGAACTCGTTTTCCGTAACCGTGCGGAGCCATTTGAACTTTTGGTTGAGGTATGCGAACGCCACTCTCTTGAATTGATCGCCGGGTCCCTTATACAACGGAACTTTTTCCTCGGTAACTTCAACAAGTTTTTCCACGATGCCTTTTGTCTCATTTTCAGGTAGAGAAAGGTCCGATCCAGTTTCCGCTTCTCCCAGGGGTTCGCTCGACTCAGCGATTCTTTCTCCCCTCGGTTGGGGCGGTTCGGGCAGGCGCATGGCATCGATGGGTTCATGATACGTTTTCTGCAACTGTTCCAATGCGGTTTGGTCGCTGGAACACCCATTCCAGGCAAGCATCAATATGAGAGTTAATGGTAATGCCAATAGTCGCTTCATGTTCGTTTGGTTTTCTCAGGCTTTCGTTGTTGAATAAATCCGCTTACCAGTAGTTGAGACTCCAATCTCTCCGGATCCTTTTTATTGATTCTTCGTATGGTCAGGTCTTCAATAACCAGGAATTTTTCATCGCTTTCGATGGACCGGATAAACCGGGATAAATCCTCCAGTGAGGACTTAATCGTTATTTGTACGGGAACCGTCAGCAGGTTCTCCGTATATTTTGTTTTCTCTGTTTTTACCTGCACCAACTGGACCTGGGCCTTTCGGGCCTTGTCCTCAAGTGATTTTTGCAAACCTGCCGCCGCCAGGGCCGGTTGCATGGGGGAGAGGAACAGTTTGTCAATTTCAATGGATAATTGACGATTGGCTTTTTCCTTCTCCCGGTAATACGACTTTTGATTTAATATTTCATGGTATTTGGTAATAAAATTAATTTTATTTTCGATATTTTGTTCCTGGCGTTTTTGTTCCCGAAAAAGAGGTTCGGCTACATATTCGGTGAACACGTAAGCCAGGACAAGTATTCCCGCCAAGGTTAAAATTATTCGTTCTCTTGGTGTCCAGCCTGGTTTCATCCACGAGGTTCCATTGTTGAGTGAATGGTAAATTGCTTTCCAAGAGGCTTCGTGGTTACTGAACCCTTGAATTGCGTGTTCTTTAAAAATTCCGATTCTTCCAGTTTAGGTATCAATTTGGATGGGGAGGCTGAATACCCCTGAATTTCCACACGGCTTTGCTTGATGGAAATGTGTGTTACCCAAGTATCCCCTGGCAGTTTCCGGCTCAATTCCTGAAGTAAAGGAAGCTTTAATGGTGATTGCCGGTCAATCGTATTAAACGACTCCATGTATCCCGACAGCGTCTCGTGCTCCTGGTCGATCTCCTGTAATTTGCCGACATGGGGCTTTATCGCTTCCAACTGGTGATTTAAAGAGGCCAATGTATTTCTATTTATATAATTCTGGCTCATGAGAAAACCCACAAAAACAGCCAGAATCAAAATTGATAAAATTATTGTAGATTTCCACTGCACTTTCTTTTTTATATTTTGACTGGCATAGGGATGAAGATTCAATTCGATCGGGTGAGAAAACAGGGGTTTTGATCCCAGGCATAGAGCTGTCATGTGCAATGATGGTATAAAATTCAACGGAGTGTCCTTTTGCAAAAAGGCAGGTAAGGCCGCTTGGGTTTTTACGCCGGTATGCCTTTCAATAGAGGCAACCATGGATTCTCCTCCGTACCCCCCTCCAAACAGGTGAATCCGGTTAACCGACTCCTCGCTTTCCAGTGATTTGCAGCCATAGAGGGTCGATTCCAATGCACCATTCAGGAACTCACCAAAGTTTTCCGTTACCTCGTTTGTCAGGGTTTCGGAAATATCGTCATCAAAAAATTGCTTCTTAAAATTTTCATCGGATATCGGTATGCTTCGACTGGTGATCAGGGTTTTTCCCTTGATCAGGGAAACATCCAGCCGGTTGGAACTGATATCGACGATTGCTTGAAGCTCCGGTCTTGTTTCTCGATTTTGGATCAGCAGATTCATCTGGCTGAATAAAGATATGTCCACCGTTTCCGGTTTCAGTTCCGATCGGGCCAGCCAGCGAAGATATTCTATGAGGGGTTCTTTTTTTGCGGCGGCCGCAATCACATGGCTCCGGCGGGAAGGAAGAGGGACCACATGATATGAAACTGCCATGGATTCCAATGGGAAGGGGAAATGCCGGTCCAGCTCCAATTGGATCATGGGATCCAACGCTTCCGCTTCCGGTGTGGGAAGATAGAACGATTGTACGGTAAAATGTGTACGGGGCAAGCTCAGGAAAACCTCCTTGGGCTTAACTTTCCCGGTTTTGAGAAATGATTTTAATTCTCTCGTGAACAGGTCTTCCACGGCCTCCATTCCCTCCTCAGGGTAAAGACGGAACCAATGCGACCGGACAATATGAGCCCCTCCCCAGGTTTTTGCCAAAAGAGTCAAGGCGGAGTGTTCGTCACGAATGTCGATACCTAAATAAAGTTCCGGCAAGCCGTTTATCTCCTGATAAAATTATCGTTCCAGTAACGTGTCAATAAAATTGCCTCGTTACCGGTACCCTGTTTCTCTATGATCGCCACCAACGTATGATGCGTCGGGCTGTTTTCGAATGTCCCGCTTGCTTCAATTCTGAAATGAGTGGACTTGGACTGGTTGTACCAGCCGCGCTCCTCTTTTTTTGACAGAATTTCCTCGACCTGATTCTCGGGATACATGATTTCGAGCACCGCCCGTTCGGCTGTATTGGGGTTGAATTGCTTCACCCCCTGCGCTGTGAAAATTCTGTTCAGCCCGGCTGCGTTATCCGAGCTGGATGATTCCTTGGGATCATAATCCCTAACACCAAAAAAAAGTTCGGGCGTTACTCCTTTTACCTGTAATAATTCTTCCAAACTGTCCAGCGGACCGTTTTTAGCGGAATACGCCGGGTGCAAACTTTGGTAATAATCCGACTCGGCTCCATTGATCCGGTGTTGGTCATCCTTGTCGATCCAGTCCAGAATGGAATCGACAACTGTATCCTGCTCTGATCCCACCGTAATGCCATTCGCAATTAATGCTTTGATCAGAACCTCCCGGGTAGCCGTATTGATATTAAT
This sequence comes from Nitrospinota bacterium, assembly GCA_029879645.1. Taxonomy (GTDB): domain Bacteria; phylum Nitrospinota; class Nitrospinia; order Nitrospinales; family Nitrospinaceae; genus SZUA-226. Next base: position 21,945 of record JAOUPX010000032.1, on the reverse strand, counting down.
TTTTCCGTTTTCATCGCGAATGGAGTAATGAAAAAATCCCTTTCCCAAAGGCAGGTCATTTCTCTGGGGTGGATCCGGTATTTCGAGTTCATTTTCCTGTTCCGACTTCTCTATTTTATCCTTCGTCGTTGGACGGGTTTGTAACAAGGGAATGGTGTCGGGAACCGCCAAGTTACCGCCCCCATTATTTTCCGAGACGAGAGGTCCGAAAAAATATCCCTTTTCCTCAGTCCATGAATGAAACTGAACATCTGCCAGAATTTCGGCCCGGGCCAGGCTCATTCCTGCCTTTGCGAGGTAATAGGATTCGGCATCCTCCTTGAAATTGCGAGTGGTATTGACCTCGGTTTTCATCGACAAGGCAAATTCTGTACCCAATACGATGAGTAGAACCATGACCCACATCACTAAGATCAGTGCAATACCGGATTCATTATTTTGGAGGCGCAACACTTTCCTCCTTTCCCTTCGCTAACCTATCAAAAACCATCCCTGTTTGAATGGGAATGAGAATTGGAGGCAACTCCACAGCCTGTGGGCTTTCATCTTCTTCGGGACTCCCCAATTCCCAAAGTCCCACGGAAAACTCTACGGCCCTGGGCAGGGGGATCGCGTCCTGTTGTTTGTCTATGCTTTTATTGTCACCTATATTGCTTTTAAAATCAAAGGGTTCTGTGATTATTTTATCGGTCCATTCGCCGGAAACCTTTATCGATTTTTCACCGGAGGCCTCATTAAATATTCCCATCTCCGATATTTCGTAATAGTATCGGAATTTTAAATAAGCTACATTATGTGAAATACGAAGGGTTTGACCTGTCTCCAGCCCGTCGGAACCGTGTTTGAAGAAGTTTGTTGGAGAAAATTTGCGTTCATTCAGCAGGATTTCCATCATTCCGGTGTCTTCGTTTTTCTGGAGATAAAAATGGACCTCATGCATCCAGGCGGAGTTCCTTTCCCCCATAAGGGTTTCGCTAAAGGTGACAAATCTCAGGGATTCAGGCAGACCCTCAAAGGCCAGAATTCTGGAGTCACTGAATTTTTCCTTGGAATCGTCCGGCAGGAGCGATTGGGACTCGTTGGGTACAAAAATAAGGTTTGCGGAGCGCAGGGTGGAGTTCAAATGTTCGTGGAGTACGCGGAGACGTTGCTGGATGTCGGCTTTTTGAGTTCCCGCTTCACGTGAGGCAACAGCCAGACGGACTGCCAAAAGGCAGAAAGTCACAATCACCGCAACTACCGCCAGGGAAATCAAAAGTTCCAGGAGAGTGAATCCTGATTCAGCTTTTTTCCGCCCGTTCATTTTGGCTCCAATCCTCTAGAATCCTTGGTTTTTATATTCTCTATCGGCTTGGGTTTGAACGGATTGGACGAAGGGGAGGAGGATGCTAATTGATCCATGGAGGCGACACGGGTTTCCCCCAGGTTTTGCAGGGAAACGAGCTGAACCTCTTTTTCCTGGCCTTTTTCCACCCAGAACACCCGTAAGGATATTTTTTGGAGCAGGATCCCGGCTTCCTCATTATTTATTTGGGATTCATAAGGAAGAATTTCTAATTGCCAGGAGTAGCCCTCCTGATTTTCAAATTCGCCTACTGCAAGTTCTGTTTTGAAGCTATCCAGTTCCAATTGGGTGATTTTTTGCTGTGCAAGGTAAACGGCTGTCATATACCGGTCGGACTGGGAGGCCTGATTCAATCCGCCTGAGAACATCTGGATCAGCGACAGAATACTCAAGGCAAGTATGGTCAGAGAGACAATAACTTCCAGAAGGGTAAATCCCTTTTCATTACGAGGCATGCTGCAGGTAGGGTTTGCCGGTGACCGGGTCTATGGTTAAGGCAAATGAGGGGGCGCCGGTACCGGTATCAGCCGGTTCGAGGAAAATGGTTCCCCCGCTGGTGTTTCCCAGAGGATAAAAGATCACGGAAAAAATACCTTCACTGACCGATTCCTCTCCATTAAAGAATTCCCTGAACTGAAGTGACCGGTCAAGTTGAACCGTTTCCACACTGTTATCGCTCGTTGGGTCAAAAACCCAGTACTGGTTTTTGTCAAGGTTTCCCTGAAACAGCAGGGGAGTTTTTTTAGCAACGGCCTGGCTTCGGGCCTGGGCAAGCATAGAGAAAATTTTGCGGGCAGAAGCGTCACTCTGGATCCGATCCAGGGTTTTCATGGCGAAAGGGGCCGTCAGCGCGGCGAAAAGACCCATCAGAACCAGTACCGCCATCATTTCTATCAGCGTGAACCCGTGGTCAGGAAATTTCCCGGGTTTATTGCTTTTCAATATTTTTCCAACTGACGATATCCATATCATTGCCTTCACCGCCTTCGATGTTATCCGCGCCATAGGAGACCAGATCGTAATCCCCGTGATCACCCGGGGATTTGTAATGATATTCATTTCCCCACGGGTCTTTGGGAAGCTCTTTTTTGAGATAGGGTTCCAGGGCTTTCAAACCTTCCTCATTCGAAGGGTATTTGCCTTTTTCCAGCCGGTACAGGTCGAGAGCCTGCCCCAGCAATCCAATTTGGGCCTGTGCATCCACCTGTTTGGATTTGTCCACATGACCGAAAAACCTTGGGGCGACCAACGCTGTCAAAAGAGCGATGATGCTGATGACCACAATAATCTCCAGCAGGGTAAACCCTCTGGAATTGGAAAGAGGTAGGGGAAAAACAAACTTCCTTACCTTCGTCATGAGACCTCCCTGGAAAAGTTAATGATTCTTCGCATTTAAATGATTATATCAGTGACTTCGATCATCCCTATAAGAATAGAGGCGACAATCAGGATAATACCTCCCCCGATGGTCAGGACCAGTATGGGGCCCAATAATTTCAGGGCTCTCTGGATGGCATTATCGACTTCCTTGTCATAGGTATTCGAAACCTTAATGAGCATGTTTTCCAGGTCTCCGGTCTCTTCCCCGACAACTATCATGTGCACCGCCAGGGGTGGGAAGGCCTTTGATTTTTGCAGAGGACGGGAAATGCCCTGCCCACTTTTTAATCCTTCCTTCAAGGGTTCCATTGATGAGGCGATGACTTGATTGTTGATCACGCTCCGTACCACGTCAAGAGATTGCAAAACCGGAACTCCGCTGTTAAGCAGGGATGCCATGGTTTGGGAGAACCGTGACATCTCAATTTTTCGGACCAGATCGCCGAACAAAGGAAGTTTTAAAACCAGTCGATCCCACAGGCCTTTTCCCAGGTCGCTTTTCAAAAATGCCCAGAAGGCGAGAATCCCCAAAACCAGCCCTATCCCAAAGGACCACCAATACTGACTCATGAGGGTGCTGGTGTTTAAAAGGATCCGGGTAATGAGGGGAATGGCGTCTTCTCTTCCCTCAAACATTCCTGAGAGTTTTGGGACGACAAAGGTCATCAAAAAGACAATTGCGCCGGCTCCAGCTGTCATAAGAATGGCTGGATAAATCATGGCGTTGACAATTTTGCCCTTGGTTTCTTCCGCGTTTTCCAGGAAATCCGCCAGGCGCTTCAAGACGACGTCTAAAACGCCTCCCAGTTCCCCGGCTCGAACCATGTTGACGTACATTTTTGAAAAAACATTGGGGTAGGCAGCCAGGGCGTCTGCAAACCGGCTTCCGGCGTGAACCCGTTTCTGGATATCATTAAAAATTTCCCGCGTTCTTTTTTTGTCCGTCAGCTGTGTGACGATAGTCAGGCTTTTATCCAAAGTCAGTTTAGAAGAAATCAGGGTTGCCAGCTGTTGGGTAAAGTTCATCAGTTCGACTGAAGAAATTTTAGGAATGGATAATGCGGTGGCCGTTGGAATGTTTAATTGTTTGAACCAGGATGGAGCCTCTCTTTCCTGAGTGATTTTGATCGGAAAGTAATCCAGATTGCGAACTTTTTGGAGAGCTCCCTGGTAATCGGTAGCTTCGATATCTCCCTCAATGATTTCCCCGCTTGAGTCGGTTGCCTTGTAAAAGTAGGTTGTCATAATGTAGGTGCCGATCAGCTATGGGTGACGCGAATGATTTCTTCCACGGTGGTGACTCCTTCAAGAACCTTGCGCCAACCGTCCTGTCTCAGTGTCTTCATTCCACATTGAACGGCACGTTCCCGAATTTCCTGACTACTGGCGTTGGAAAGTATCAATGGCCGGATTTCGTCGTTGATCACCAAGAGCTCATAAATTCCCGTTCGCCCACGGTATCCGGTCTGATTGCAATGCGAACAGCCTTTTCCGCGGTACGCATTAGGAGATTGAAGTTTCCCGAGGCCCATTTCCGAAAGTGCGCTTTCTTCCATGGTGCAGCTTTCCTTGCACTCTTTACAAATGACCCTGACCAGTCTTTGAGCGAGAACGCCCAATAGCGCGGATGAAATCAGAAAGCTTTCGATTTCCATTTCCTGGAGCCGGGTGATGGCCCCTGCCGCATCGTTAGTGTGGACCGTGCTGAACACCAAATGCCCTGTCAAGGCGGATTGAATCGCGACATCCGCCGTTTCGGAATCGCGGATTTCACCGATCATGATAACGTCAGGATCCTGGCGGACGATAGACCGCAGGCCATTGGCAAACGAGAGCCCTATTTGCGGCCGGATATGGACCTGGTTGACTCCTCTGAGCTGGTATTCCACCGGGTCTTCAATGGTGACGATTTTTTTCTCAGGCGTATTGATCTTTTCCAGACTGCCATACAAGGTTGTGGTCTTTCCGCTTCCTGTTGGGCCGGTGACCAGAATTTGTCCATAGGGCTTATGGATGAGTTCCTGGAATAATTTCAGTTCCTTTTCCGGAAAGCCCAGGTGATCCAGATTAACGATGATGTTTCCCCGGTCCAGAATACGCATCACCACGCTTTCCCCGAAAAGTGTGGGCAGGGTGGATACGCGAATATCGATATCCTTTCCCTGTGCCTGAATTCGGATACGACCGTCCTGAGGTAAGCGCCGTTCAGCGATATCCAAATGCGCCATAATTTTGATGCGGGTGACGATGGCAGAGTTCAATCGCTTGGGTGGAGCTTCATGCTCGTAAAGCATGCCGTCGATGCGGTATCTTAGTATTAAATCGTCGGCAAACGGTTCCAAATGGATATCGCTGGCGTTTATTTCAATCGCCTGATTGATAATATGGTTCACCAGTTTGATAACCGGTGCCTCTGAAGCAATATCTCGGATGTGTTCGGTGCTTTCCAGATCGACTTCAACGGTGTCTTCTTCCTGAATATTACTGACCATCCTTCCCATGGTGGAATGGCCCTTGCCATAAAAACGCTCGATGCCTTCAAGAATATCTTCCTGACTGCTCAGGTGGACCTCAATCTCTTTGCCCAGAGACACTTTTAGGTTCTCAAACGTTTCCAGATCGAAAGGATCGAAAGCGGCAAGCATTAATTTTTCGGTGTCCATTTTCAACGGAAGCACCAGCTTTTCTTTCAGGAATACTTCAGAAATTTCCAGGCCGGATATGGGCATGGTTTCTTTGGGAAACTCTGCGGCTTGAAGGTAAGGGAATCCCAATTCATGGCTTAGTGTTTCCAGAAGTACCTGACTATGAATATAGCCGTGGTCCACCAACACTTTGCCAAGATATTTTCCCCGATGAAAGTCGTTGCGCCGCACTTCTTCCAGTGTTTTTTCGGTTATTTTCCCATGATCGATCAGGATTTGTTCTATGGGATTTCTTTTTTTAAGCATGTTGTTTCCTTGAATTTTTAAAATCCCAATGATTTTTGCCTGAATATTGAATCGGCGTTTGGTGTTGATGGGGACGTGGAATTAGGATCTCCGGAATCTGGATTTCCAGGTAAGAGTGAAGAGTCTCCAGAATCAGAGTTGGGCGGAGGCGGCGTCAAGTCTAATAAACCCTGCTGTTGCGAGGTGGAAACAGTTGAGCCTGCCCCTGGAAAGGGATTCCCATCGGTTTTGTTTTTTTGAATTAAACCCCCTTCGGCTTTTTGAATCCTTTTCGTGTCAGGGGTTTTAGAAATCGTAAGCGTTAAGTCACTTCCTTCGATTGCTGAGAGCGTCGCGTGAGTTTTATCAATGGTATCAATCCGGAAGTGACCGAGAGTTTCTCCGATTTTATAACCTCTTCTCCGCGGTTTCAGGCCCTCCGACAATTTTCCACCTCTAATCTCGGAATACGTTCCCTCAAAAATTGCAACCTTTTGATCATTCATAAGCATGACCCCGGTCAATACCAACTTTGGAGGTGGCGCCATTAATTTGGGAGGTGGCGGTGGCGGCGGTGGGGGTGGCGGCGGTGGAGCCACGGCTACCTTGGGTGGAGCTGGTTTGGGTTTTTCAATAGGCTTTGGTTTGGGTTTTCGCTTTGGTGGTTCGGGGCGGTAGTATTTTTTCCGCTCTTTCCGGAATAAGTTGAGATTGGCTACCTCCTCTCCTACGGCAGATGAATACATCTCCCGGGAAAGAGTTTGAACGTTTAATTCCCTGGGCGTGGGGAGGACCTCTTCCCCTCGGATCGACGAAGGGTATTTCGGATTAAACCATAAATAACTTCCCCAGCCCGATAAAAGGAAAAGAATCAGGATCAGGGCAAAATTGATGATCGACAACTTTTTTCGCATAACTATCCAGTTACTTCTGGCTCAGACCTTATGTAGCCTATTCGTAGTATCAGTGGCAACGGATGCTGAATGTGCCTATCCCGCTTCTGTGGTACCGGGATATCCCTTTTGAACCGCTTATGGAGTTTCTTTATTATATACAATATTATATCGGAATGTCAGGTCAAATTCTCAATTCCAAAAGGTGTTAATCCTTTAAATTCAATTATTTGTTGATTTGAGGGGAGGAGGCGAATGATCCTGGGTCATGGCCGATCGTTCATATTAATCAAACGAGGACTTTCAGGTCAGGGAAGTTTTCTGCGAAAAATTAATATGTACCATTCTCATGACTGGAAAAAATCAAAATCCTTTCTGGCTTAGTGGCATATCAGCGGAGCCGGTTGCCTTCTGGCACTCGTTTAGACCGATTGCCACCAAGTTTTAACAGATCACATAAAACCCTTTCTCTTAATGAAGGACTCTTTATACTAATACTAGTAAGCGTATTTTGTAACCCGTCGGCTTTTACTGTGAAGGGGAGGTTGGAATGGGTCGAGCCATGAAGTTCACGCATTTGGACACGAAGGAAATCGAAACTACGGAATCTTACTTTTTCAATCAGTTTCTGGGCGCTCGCATTCAAAGCGGAAATGAGTCGAACGAAGGCTTTGACCTTATCATGGAACTGGGCCGGGACGAACAATGGCTCGATCAAAACTGGACTGAGGTCAAGAAAAACGATTTAAAATATGATGAAGATGTCAATCAGTACATCATCCTCACTCTGGCCGAACTGGCCAACCCGCAAACTCTTTCTTTAATTAACAAGTATCTGGTAAACATACGGTCGGATATTGGGCAGGAGGCCGTAGGCTTCGAGGATCGTGCTAAAACGTATCTGGCTTACAAGGTCAACGCCGATTTTCTCCTCCTTAACCTCGGTTTGTTTAATTCCGATTCCAACCTGCTGGGGGATGCTTATATCGACAAGGGTGAGACCTATTATTACTCAGCCGCCTCCAGTTTGAAGGCGATCAAAGGCGGGCGGTCTGGACTGTCCGATGTGATGGAAAAACTTTCCGATCGATTTGGAAAATATGTCGAAATATTGCGTGCAATGAAAAACCGGCACGAAAACTATTTCAGTTTTCATGTCCGTATTCCAGATGCAGAAATCCAAAGATTCGAAAAGGAGCTGGCGGAAGAAACGGCCAAACGCCAAAAACCTCCAACATCCTGAAAACTCTTTTAGCCTCCTCACCGTTTTTCTCTCCAATACCTGAATCATCAGTATCAGAAAACTGCCCTTATCAATTAAGGTTTCTTATATACTGATGAGGTTTCCCAATCCCAAGGAGGGCTCTGTGACTGGCTCGAACCCAACTACCCGGCATTTCGAATTTGTCATTATCGGCGGTGGCACTGCCGGTATCACCGTCGCCAGCCGAATTTTAAATGAAGCAGGCGATTCCTCCCTCGCCATCATCGAGCCTTCCGATACCCATTACTACCAGCCGTTGTGGACCCTGGTCGGCGCCGGGGTCGTGGAGAAAGAGGAAACCGCGCGGCCGATGAGCTCGGTCATCCCTGACAAAGCTACCTGGATTAAAGACCACGCCAGTGAACTGCTACCCGCGGAGAATGCTGTTCTCACCCGTGGCGGTCAACGGGTTGTTTACGATTATCTGGTCGTGGCGCCGGGAATCCAAATGAACTGGGATCATATCCCGGGTTTGCGAGAGGCTATCGGTAAAAACGGTGTGTGCAGTAACTTTGCCTATCAATATGCCGACAAGACCTGGGAGTTTCTCAAAAACTTCAAGGAGGGAAACGCGATTTTCACTTTTCCCGCTACCGAGACCAAATGCGGCGGTGCCCCACAAAAAATCATGTGGCTTGCGGAGCATTATTTGCAACAGCATCGTTTGCGCGATAAGGCCAACGTGATTTTCGCAACGCCCAAACCGGGGATTTTCGGCGTGCCGCATTACGCCGAAGCCCTGCGCAAGCTGGCTAAAGAACGTAACATCATCACCCGGTTCCGCAACAACCTTGTAGAGATTCAGCCCGATGCTAAAACCGCGGTTTTCGAAAACCTGGATACCGGTGAACGCGAAGCACTACCTTTTGAGTTTTTACACGTTACTCCTCCGCAAAGCGCCCCGGATTTCCTCCGGCAAAGTCCTCTGGCGGATGAAGAGGGCTGGTTAGATGTCGATCCCTACACCCTGCAACACAAAAAGTTCTCCAACGTGTTTGGTCTCGGTGATGCCAGCAATCTTCCCACAGCCAAAACCGGCGCGGCAATTAGAAAGCAGGCGCCCGTTTTGGTGGCCAACCTGCTGTCCTTGAGAGAAAACCTGCCGTTCACCGAACGATACAATGGCTACACTTCCTGTCCGCTGATTACCGGCTATGGGCGATTGATCCTGGCAGAGTTTGACTATGAAAACCAGCCGCAGGAAACCTTTCCCTTCGATCAGCGCAAAGAACGCTACAGTATGTATCTGCTCAAGCGTTATGTATTGCCTCTTCTCTATTGGCACGGCATGTTGAAAGGCCGGGCCTGAACCGTCCTTGTCTCCTATTCGCCCAAAATTTCTTTTTAATAACCTTGTAGAAAATTAACCAGATTTACCGTGGCTGGTCAACTTTTGTGAGCACCTGTATGAAAATATGGACATATGCAGTTGCCCGAATGAAACTCAGCAAAAAATAATCAGGTATATTTCAATGGCTTATCTATCCAGTTGGGCCTTCCGTAACTTGGCACATGGTTTGCACCTAACCTAGGTAAATATAGGATTTTCCAATTGTAAACCTAGTTGAAGCCAAAATTTGAAACCTTTGATGAACCGGTAATTGTTTCGAATCGACAGGCGCCAGGAGTTTTAAATGGACAGTATGAATTCAAGTTTAAAAGGATGGATGTTTTTCCCCAACCAACCCGGGGTTTCCATAACGATCCTGGTGATAGCGTTGATGGCTGCCTTATATATGGGGCGATCATCCATGCATTATGTAATTACTCAATTTATGGGGATGATCTACTCGATGTTTCGTATCACTTCACGTTCTCTTGGGCAGGGGGTTCATAAGCTGAAGGAGCGTAATAGAGAGGTCCTTCTCGAGTTGGGCAAGGAACAGGTCGAAGGCAAGATTGAACGTGAATTTTTCCGTATCAACGCCATGGTTGAGCGTGACCTGGGAAAATATCCCGCTCTCCAGCGGCTGATGTCCGACCAGATTTCACATATCGATGAAGATTACAAGAAAAGTGGTCAGGTCCTGCCGCCTCCGCCGGAATGGGTGGAAGCGGTTGAGGCGGTGGCGAAGCTTAAAGTGAATCATAAAAGCAATCCTCTTACCGCCAATATTCTGGGAAGTATCCATGATGCCTCTCAGAAACATCAAAAGCAGGTGATTACGGAGTTCCGGCAGACGGTGGCGCAAAGGCACAAGCTGTTGCAGGGAATGCGGCCTTATTGGCGGCGACTTTCCAACACCATCGAAGAAACCGGTAAAACAGTACAACGGCTGATCGATCGATCCAAGGAGATCGATAAACATATGGGACAGTATGAGGAGATTTGTCGCGGCTCGCTGAAAGCCGAGCGAATGCTCAAGTCTTCCGCATCCATTCAATTCTCATATGCCCTGCTGGTGGTTCTGATCGCCATTGGAGGCGCCATAATCAACTTCAATCTGATCGCCCTGCCGATGTCTGAAATGGTCGGTGCGACGGCGCGAATTGGCTCCTTCAAGGTTTCCGAATTCGCCGCGCTGGTAATCATTTTGGTGGAAATGTCTCTGGGTATTTTTCTGATGGAAGCTTTGCGGTTCACCCGAATGTTTCCGGTGATCGGAGCCCTGGATGACAAACTGAGAATCCGCATGGCCTGGATTTCCTTTTCTTTTCTTTTGACTCTGGCTGGGGTGGAAGCGGCTCTGGCATTTATGCGCGACCACATTGCGGCGGATCTGAGCGCCCTTCGCCATTCGCTGACTGCGGGCGGCGTGGAAAAGGTAGTGGAAGTGACCGGTATCAACAAATGGATTCCCATGCTGGGTCAAATGGTTTTGGGTTTTATCCTTCCCTTTGCCCTGGCGCTTGTGGCCATTCCTCTTGAATCCCTGGGGCATTCCGCACGAGTGGTTTTTGGGGAAATACTGATCATTCTTCTTCAGGGAAGCGCCATGGCGTTACGGGCTGTCGGGAGCGGAGTCAAGCATTTGGGCAAATGGTTGACCCATGTGTACGACGTGCTTATTTTCCTGCCTCTCTGGATTGAACGTATGGTGAAAAATCAACCTTTCCAGACGACAACTAAAAAACGGGCGGGTGAAAATGGTAATGGGGCATCCCATATTGAATTGACTGAAGCCGAACTGGAAGTAGAGGTGTCCAAATGAAAAAAATATTAATAACACTGCTCATGAGTTTTTGTTTATTGACAACGGTTTCCTGCACGAACACCGCAAGTAATGGCAACGGTCGTGGGGTTTATCTGCTACTGGATACTTCAGGCACGTATACCAAGGAGTTGAAAAAAGCCCAGCAGATCATCAACTATTTACTGGGAATATTGGGGCCTGGCGATTCTCTTGTCGTGGCCCGAATCGACAGTGGCAGTTTCAGTGAAAAGGATATTGTCGCGAAAGTGACGTTTGATGCAAGGCCTTCCCTTTCCAATAATCAGAAAAAGATTTTTGCCGAAACGGTGGACAAGTTCGTCAAAAATGTCAGGAGCAGTAAATATACTGATATTTCCGGCGGTCTCTTGCAGGCGATCGAATTTCTGAACGAAGTCGATGCGGCTGAAAAGCACGTCCTCATATATTCAGACCTGAAAGAAGAATTGCCTCAAGGCTTTGTCCGGAATTTCAATTTAACCCTGGATGGGTTTACGGTTCAGGCTCTGAATGTCACAAAATTGCGGACCGACAACGTGAATCCTCAGGAATATCTTGACCGCCTGGAGGATTGGCAGGGCCGTGTGGAGCATGGAGGAGGCAAGTGGATCGTGGTCAACGATATGGATCGCGAAGACGCCCTTTTGTTGTAAGTTATATTAGTTTATTAATTATCGATTACCCGGAACATCCTGGCCGCTTCCCTGGCGACGGCCGAGGAAAAAGAGCCTGACCCATGTGTCAGGCTTTTTGCTTTTCTCCGGAACTCCTCAAGCCAGTTTTTTTTCGGAAGTACGCCAAATACAGAGGGTTCTTGTCTTGTTACATGGAAAGTAATATTCATTTTATGCTTGACCCGATACCAGGCTTGGGGCTTAAATAGGATGTTTGAAAAATGAGCCGATGAATCGGGCGGTTGCCGATGGGAGCATTCGGATGGGTTCCTCTGGAAACCGGGTTGAGAAAATGGACAATTGAATCTCTGTTTCTAGCCGGTCTCGCTGGGCTGACCTTATCCAAACTATTGAAAAAATTTATCTTATTTGATTTGCGATGGGTTTATTTTGTTGACTTTTTAGTCTTGTAACTTACAATCATAGTTCAAAAGTAGAACCCGACTTGGGTTATAAGTAGTCATTTATGGCGATAGTTTGGGTTAAGGGTTTATGGTTTTACCCAGCCGGAAATTTGGTTGGGCTACAGTTTGCGTCACCAGGGAGGGGCCGGGCCTGCTTTCGTGCCCCGTTTTCCTTTTGGAGGAGGAATGAGGGATTCCCATTCGATTTTGTTGATAAATGACGAAAGCCTGTTGGTTGAGACCTTGAAAGGGAACTTTCAGGCCAGCGGCTATCGCATCGTCACCGCCCGCAATGGTGAGGAGGGGGTTCGTCAATTCCAGAATAATCGTTTTGACCTGGTGATTACCGATTTGGACTTGAGGGGCATGGACGGTCTTCAGGTTTCCTGGAAAATCAGGAAAATCGATCCTCAAATACCGGTAATTATGATTACCGGCCATCCCGACTGGATAACTTCTGACCTGGCTTCCCGCCATGGAATTCGTGATTTTGTCGTCAAGCCCTTCACATGGGAGCAGATGCTCAAAAAGGTAACGGATTGTCTGGAACCCCGGATAAGTCCCCCAGACTCCAATGAGTTGAGCCAGAGGGAGCCGAAAAACCGGAAGGACCCCTATCAGTGTTTGTCCCAGTTTTTATCGGGTCAGAATCGTGTCATAGAAATGGCAACCCGCGGCGAGCCTCTCAAAGATATTCTGATGGCGTTGACTTTTGAATTGGAGCTATGTTCGGAAGGGATTTTAGGTTCCGTTCACCTGGTCAATGATGAATCCAAACAGCTTTCTCTAGTGGCCGCTCCCAGTCTTTTCGACCCACTGCTGAAAGATATCGAATCGGTGGGACTGGAAGGTTACAGCACCCCATGGAGCGCCGCGGTGGCTCATAATAAACCCATTCTCATTGAGGATATTTTGAAGAATTCTCTTTGGGAACGGGATCGAAACTCCGCAACTTGTTGCGGATTGATGGCATCCTGGTCATTCCCATTAAGACGGTTTGACCAGAAGGTGGCTGGAGTGCTGACTTTTTACAGCCGTACTGCCCGATCTCCGTCTTCGCCTGAGTTGAAATGGATTCTGTCTGCCACCCGGTTGTTCGGAGTGTTGTTGGAGTTTAAACCATTTAAGGGCGATGAGATTCCCACGGATGGCCAGGGAGAACTTCCTTCAGAAAAGGCACGCGAAGGAGTGCTGACTTTCAACAGTAACGGGGAGATCGAATCCTTTAACCCCACGGCGGCCAAACTATTCGGTTATCCGGGCAATACTTTGATCGGCCAGAATATTAAACATTTGATTACAGAACGAGTGCCGATCCGGAACTCGTCTTTCGATAAAGTAAGTCCCGGAATCCTGAAAGCTGCGGCAAAGGGTTATAGAAGGGATGGATCCAATTTGTACTTGAATATTTCGGTTGATGAACTGTCCCATCCTTCGGGACGAAAATTCATAGCGACGGTTTCAGGTTTGTCGCAACAAACATATGGGGAAACGGTTCTCAGGGAAACCCAGAAGAAGTTCGAAGAATTGAGTGAATCGGCAACTCCCTCCACACCCCTTGGGGAAGTTCGAAGAAAACATTTTAATGAAGGGGAAAAGCAGTCAGAGGTTCTGGGCAATGAGGCGTCTCAACATCTGCAGAAGCAACTGGTGCAGTCGGAGAAATGGGCGGTCACCGGAAAGCTGGCGGCATCCCTGGCCCACGAATTCAAAAATCCACTTTTTGGCATTTTAAATGTTCTCGAAAAAGTTGCGCGTAAATTTTCCCTAAAGCAGGGGCCGGACGATTTGCTGGAATTGGCTATTCGAGAATGCTACCGCGTGATGGATCTTGTGGAAAAGATGCAGGACGTTCACCGGCCTTCCTCGCATTCACCCGAGCAGGTGGATTTGAATTTGGTGATCAAGGATATGGTGTTGTTGACCAGGACCCCGCTTCGCAAAAGGAACATCAGGTTAGTGATGGATCTGGACCCCCGTCTTCCCAAAATTTTGGTTATAAAGGATCAGATCAAGCAGGTTATGTTGAATATGTTAAACAATGCAGGGGAGGCCATTGCCGGGCAGGAAGGCAAAATAGCTGTAAGGACCCGGGTAACCGAATCATCCCTTAAAATAGTGATTCAGGATAATGGCAAAGGAATTCCGGAAGGCCAGCGCCAAAAAATATTTGAACCCTTTTTTACCACCAAGCAAGACAGTGGAGGCATGGGATTGGGGTTGCCGGTCAGTGCGGAAATCATCAAATCCCATGGCGGTCGAATCGATGTGGAAACGGGAATCGAAGGTAGAGGCACTTCGTTTATTATCACACTGCCTAAACAGATATCCCGTAAAACCGATCCTCGCTCTGAGAATTATTTAACAGTCGCGACCACTTTCAATTGAGCTGAAATATGAACATAGGCAAAGTCATTGTCGTTGAGGATTCCAAGATCATTCGCCTGAGCTACAAGGATGCTCTGGAGCGAAAGGGTTTTGATGTGGAAACTTTCGATACAGCCAAATCGGCGTTGAACCGGGTTAGTTTCGGATGGCCGGGAATTATCATCAGCGATGTTATTATGCCGGGAATGGACGGTATTTCCATGATGCGGCGAATCAGGGAAATTGATGCGGATTTACCGGTAATCCTCATTACGGGGCAGGGGGATATTCCTACCGCCGTTCAGGCCATTCGTGAAGGAGCTTACGATTTTCTGGAGAAACCTTTTTCCGGGGAAGTTTTAATGGAAGTGGTGAACCGGGCCATGGAGAAACGCAGGCTGGTGCAGGAAGTTCGAATTCTGAGAAAGGAAATCAGCAACCAGCAGGATGCGAATTTCAGGATCATCGGCAAATCTCAGGCAGTGGCGCGGCTTCGGGAAACCATCACCCACATGTCCGGCTCCGACCCGGATGTTCTGATCTTGGGGGAAACCGGCACTGGAAAGGACCTGATTGCCCGATGTCTGCACGAGAACAGTCCCCGAAAGGAAAATAATTTTGTTTCCATTAACTGCGGGGCGATCCCTGAAAATATCATTGAAAGCGAATTGTTCGGTCATGAAGCAGGTTCCTTTACCGGAGCGGACCATCGTCGTATTGGGAAGTTTGAGCATGCACATGGAGGAACGGTGTTCCTGGATGAAATTGAAAGTATGCCTTTTCATCTTCAGGTTAAATTACTGCATGTGCTTCAGGACCGTGTAATCTATCGCGTCGGTTCCAACGATCCGATACCGGTGGATGTTCGCGTGGTGGCCGCCACCAAGACCGACTTGAAAAAAGCTTTCGAGGAAAATCAATTTCGCAAGGATTTGTACTACCGTTTGAATGTGTTTCAAATATACCTGCCGCCACTTCGAGAACGAATGGAAGACATTCCGTTGCTGTTCAATCATTTTGTAACTGAAATTGGCTGGCGCTATAAGGTGTCTGTGCTGACCCTTCCCGAGGCAGATTTCATGCAGAAGTTGCTGGTACGGCCTTGGGAGGGCAATATACGTGAGCTTAAAAATGAAGCTGAAAAATATGTTCTCCAATTGATTATGGAGGTTCCGGGGCAGAATGAGTGCTTTACTCCTTTCCCGGACAACAAGATATCGAGAAGTGGAGAAATGACCCTGAATGATCAGTTGACCGCATTTGAAAGAACCATTATTGAGCAGGAGCTGATCCGTCAAAATGGAGACATCAAAAATACCTATCTTGCCTTGGGTATCCCGCGCCAGACCCTTTATTACAAAATCCAAAAGTATGGTTTAAACCGAAAACACTATCAAAAAGTGTTGGAGAATTCGTAGAGACCGCATCTCCTCCATAGGTCTTACTTCCCGCCCGATCCTGCTCCTGGCAATCGATTTTTGAAAATATTCTTAGGCCGGATTGATTTTAGCTCGTATCCCATCCGGGGTATTCCGATAAAAGTGAGTATTGCCAGAAAGAGCGAAATTCAGCAATCCCTTGTTTAACAATCAATTAGTCTAAATAAAGAATTTTCAAACAGATTTGTCAATTTATTCTGCTAATTTTTTACATTATAACTTTACATTTATAGACGCTGTAAATTACACTGGGACTAATACGAGTTTACGGCCATAAATAAGGCCTTTGCAGATAAAAAGGGGTTCCGTCCACAGGATATGTGAGTTGGACCAAGAGCCATCGATCAATTTCACATTGAGCCAATAAAGCCAGGAGGTCAGTTCCATGGATGATATGAGTCCTATCATCAGCGAGTTTCTTACAGAGAGTTACGAAAACCTAGATCAATTGGATCAGGATTTGGTGGATTTGGAAGCCAATCCAGAAGAGAAGAGTTTGCTGGCAAGTATTTTCCGGACTATCCATACCATTAAGGGCACCTGCGGATTTTTGGGATTCACCAAACTTGAATCAATAGCGCATGTTGGTGAAAACCTTCTCAGTAAATTGAGGGACGGTGAACTGGCGATGACCCAGGATATCGCCAATTCGTTATTGACCATGGTCGATGCGGTTCGTGAGATTCTATCCAATATTGAAAGTGATCGATCTGAAGGGGATATCGATTACTCCGACCTGGTGGAATTGATGACCTATCTGCAATCGGGCGGCAATCCGGAACCCGATGAAGAGATGGAAATCAGCGAAACCTTCGCTCCTGTGGGACAATCCAATCAGCCGGGTGGAACCCTGTTCGAGCGGCTTGGTGGTCAGCAGGCGGTCGATGCCGCTGTTGATATTTTTTACGATAAGGTTTTGGCAGATGGACGAATTAAGGAATTTTTTAACGATGTCGACACCGAGCGACTTCGCAACAAGCAAAAAGCTTTTTTGACCTTCGCGTTTGGCGGAGACTCCCGATACACCGGTAAAACTCTGGGAGAAGCTCATCGGTCTTTAGTGGCACGTGGTTTGTCGGGCCAGCATTTTGATGCAGTGATGGAGAATTTTGGAAGTACTTTGCGCGAGTTGAAAGTCCCTGAAAACCTGATCAAGGAAGCTTCCGATATTGCCCTGTCGACTCGTAATGAGATTCTGGGCCAAGGCAAAGTGGAATCTATGGAACCTGCACCCGTTGTTGAGGAAACGTCTCCAATGAAGGATCTGG
Organism: Nitrospinota bacterium; assembly: GCA_029879645.1. Taxonomy (GTDB): domain Bacteria; phylum Nitrospinota; class Nitrospinia; order Nitrospinales; family Nitrospinaceae; genus SZUA-226. The sequence continues at coordinate 4,829 of JAOUPX010000032.1, read as the reverse complement.
ATACGGCCGAGATGGAACTGAGGGCCATGGAGGAACGCAGGACTGGAGACCAGGAGGCGGAAGAGGCATTTTTGGCAAGCAATGAAGATCGGAGGTTTGGAGGAGATCGACGTTCTGAAAGCATTCGTGTCGATGTCGACCTGCTCGACCGGTTGATGAATCTGGTAGGTGAACTGGTATTGGCGCGTAATCAAATCGTACAGTTTACAGCCACCGAGCGGGATGCGGCTTTTATCTCTACTACCCAGCATTTGAACCAGCTGACCGCAGAACTCCAGGAAGGGGTAATGAAAACGCGGATGCAACCGATGGGCAATATTTGGAATAAATTCCCCAGGGTGGTCCGAGATCTCGCCAAAAACTGCAACAAGAAAGTCCGCTTGGATATGGAGGGGAAAGAGACCGAGCTGGATAAAACCCTGATCGAAGCCATTAAAGATCCCTTGACTCACATTGTCAGGAACTCTGTGGATCATGGTATTGAATCGCCGGATGAGAGGGCGGCCAAGGGTAAAAACCCGGAAGGGCGCTTGTTCCTCAGAGCGTACCATGAGGGCGGTCAGGTTAATATTGAAATCGTGGATGATGGCGGTGGTATTGATCCTGCTAAAATCAAGACGAAGGCCATCAGTAAAAATCTGATTACGCATCAGGATGCAGCCCGCATGAGTGACCGGGAAATCATCAATTTGATTTTTACCCCGGGTTTCTCGACGGCAGAAAAGGTTTCCAACCTGTCCGGTCGCGGTGTGGGCATGGATGTGGTCAAGACCAATATTGAAAAAATCGGTGGGAGCGTAGACATTCACTCCCGTGTAGGAGAGGGGACCACGCTTAAAGTTAAGATTCCTCTTACTCTTGCCATTATTCCCGCTTTGCTGGTTACCTGCGGCGGCTTGAGATACGCCATCCCCCAGGTCAGTCTGGTGGAATTGGTTCGGCTGGAAAGCGAAGAAGGAAAGTCGGCTATTGAATATATCCAGGGAGCCCCCGTTTACCGGCTTCGTGGAAACCTTCTTCCTTTGGTGTACTTGAATAAGGAATTGGGCCTGGAAAGCAGGGCTAATTCGGACTCTATCAATATCGTTGTCCTTCAAGCCGATTCTCGACAATTTGGATTGGTAGTGGATGGCATTAATGATACTGAGGAAATTGTGGTGAAACCTCTGGGCAAGCAGTTGAAGGGAATCACTGCTTACGCGGGTGCTACCATTATGGGCGATGGCAAAGTTGCCCTGATTCTGGATGCCATGGGCCTGGCACAAAAAGCTCATGTGATAACGGAAGAGGGTCGGGAATTGGGTCGCAAGGAAATTGTGGATCGTGAGATGGATAAGGCGGCGGAACGTCAAACTCTCCTGGTATTTTCTCCCGGCAACGAAACCCGTATGGCTGTGCCTCTTTCCATGGTTGCCCGCCTTGAGGAATTCTCTCGCAATATGGTGGAAAGATCGGGAGAAAAAGAAGTGGTTCAATATCGAGGCGAAATCATGCCCTTAATTAATCTGTCAGACGTATTTGGCATGAGCTCCTATCGGAAAGAAGATGATACGATGCAGGTCATCGTTTATTCCGACCAAGGGCGCAGTGTGGGTGTAGTGGTGGACAAGATCATCGATATTGTTGAAGAAGTGGTTACGATTAAGAAAGGGTCGCATGGTCATGGATTGCTCGGTTCTACAGTAGTCCAGGAAAAAGTCACCGATATGCTGGATGTTACCGGTGTCATCCGCCAGGCGGACCCGGAATTTTATGAAAATCAACTGGCGATGGCACCCCAGGGTTAGGAGATTAAGATGGCTATGGATAAGCAGTTGTGCACATTTTATCTGGATAAATATTGTTTTGGTATTGATGTTCGAGAAGTCCAGGAAGTTTTCCGGTATCAGGAAATAACCAGGTTGCCTCTGGCTCCCAATGAAATATCTGGACTGATCAACCTTCGTGGCCAGGTGATTACTGCCATCAATCTTCGTCTCAGGCTTGGAATGGAGCCGAGGGAGGATGAGATCGCTCCAATGAATGTGGTGGTTAGAACCCAGGATGGGGTTATGAGCTTCCTGGTCGATCAAATTGGAGATGTTATGGAGGTGTCCGATGATTATTATGAGGAAGCTCCAGATACTATTCCAGGAGCTCTTAGAGAATTAATCACCGGAGTTTATAAATTAGAAGATCGTCTCTTATTGATTATAGATACTAAAAAAGTGGTGCAATTTGAAGCTTTTGCAGCATAATAAATTTCCTTCCTGATAAATTCATAAGATTTGAGCCGCTTGGCCTGAATTAAGTTCGGGAAACTCTCATGAAAGCACCGAATTCACAAGTAAGTAAAGCCAATGAGGGTTTCCTGAGTTTTCTTTTGGGCCGTCGTAAGCTTCTTTCCCTTATATTTCTTAGCCTCACTATAACTGTTTTGATCGGATTGAACGCGGTCAAAGCAGAGCTGGAAAAAAACCTCTCCTCCGCACTGCAGACTCTCCTCCGAACTAATCAGGACACTTTGAGAATCTGGAATCAGGAAAAGCGGACCCAGATCAACAACTGGGCTAACAACCCCAATGTCCGGGCGAATATCGTTTCTTTGTCTCAAATGAAGGCCCGGGAGGATATCACTTCTGAAATTCTAATAAAAACTCCTGAACTGGCAGATTTACGTAGAATTCTGGGCCCCGTATGCAACAGGCATAATTATGCAGGGTTTGTTATATCTGATGCTACGGGATTGCAGATAGGAGCTTTGTTAGATCAACCCGTCGGACAACAGGAACTGGTGAAGCATTCCGACTTTATCCAACGGTCTCTGGAAGGGGAAACGGTAGTTTCTCTACCTTTCTTTTCAGAGATTCCACTACCCACCCTCCATGGACAATGGAAAGAAAAATGGCCGACCATGTTTGTTTCTGCCCCTGTTCGGGATGACTCTGGAGAGGTGGTGGCTGTTTTGTCATTCAGGTTGCGCCCGGAAATTGAATTTTCCAGAATCATGGAAATTGGGAGGTTGGGTGAAACAGGTGAAACCTTTGCCTTTGATCGGAATGGGGTGATGATCAGTAATAGCCGGTTTACCAAACAACTCAAACAAATGAAGGTTATTCCGGATGAGGTGGATCAGATGGCCATGCTGAATGTCCGTCTGATTGAACGGGGAAAATATTTCAATAAAAGAAATCCGCGGTTGATGGATTCAGTGCAACGGGCCATCAAAGGGAATGGCGGAGTCGACATTGAAGGTTATCCGGATTATCGGGGTGTCATGGTGATCGGAGCCTGGACCTGGTTGGATCAATACAATTTTGGATTGGTTACTGAAATCGAGTTGGAAGAAGCGTTCGCCCCGTTTTTTATCATGAAGCGCGTCTTTGTTTCATTTTTTGCTTTGTTTTTTGTTGCGATGGGTTCCTTCTGGTATGTCTCGACGCGAGAGTTCAAATTGGAGAGTGAGCGGAATAAAGTCTCCAACCTGCTTGAAGATAGTGAGAAAAAAGCCAATTTAATTTTATCCAATACGCTCGACGGCATTATCACGATTCACCCAAATGGGATAATTCAATCTTTTAATCTGGCTGCGGAAAAAATCTTCGGTTACCTTGCCGAGGAGATGATTGGCCAAAACGTTAAGCTGCTGATGCCCGAACCTTATTCCAGTCAACATGACGAGTATTTAAATAATTATATGCTGACGGGGAGTAAAAATATTTTAGGAAGTACCCGGGAATTTCCAGCACGACGCAAGGATGGAGCGATTTTTGATTTGGAAATTTCGATCAGCGAGATGTTTCTTCAGGATGAGCGGATTTTCATAGGCCTGGTCCGGGATGTTTCCCAAAGAAAAATGGTGGAGGGCCTGGCTCAACGAATGGGCCGCATCCTTGATGATTCGTTCAATGAAATTTATATTTTCGACGCAATAACTTTCAAAATGGTGCAAGTCAATCGCGGGGCGTGCGAGAGCCTGGGGTACTCTAAGGAGGAATTGCTACAGTTGACGCCCTTCGATTTGGCCACCGAATTTAGGCGCGACCGGTTTGAAAGACTGATTAAGCCTCTCAGGCGCAGGTCGGCTCCTCGGATCGTATTTGAAACGATCTATAAACGAAAAGATGGCTCCACGTATCCTGTGGAAGTGCGTCTGCAGTTGACCTCCATCGACGCAAGTTCTCTGTTTTTGGCCACCGTGCAGGATATAACCGAACGGAAAAAGGTGGAGCAGGTAAGGCTGCAGGCCCAGGGTGAGTTGGAAATGCGAGTCCAGGAGCGAACCGCCGAATTAAAAATGGTCAATGAAGCTTTGGTCGAGGAGATTGCCGAGCGAAAAACCATTGAAACGGCTTTGCGAGATAGCGAGGCACAAATCCGCGCTATTGTCGAAAATGTAGTGGATGGGATTGTGACTATCGACGAAAAGGGAGTTGTTGAATTATTCAACCCGACGGCTGAGAAGATTTTTGGTTACTCGGCGCAGGAGGTAATCGGTAAAAACATCAGCTTTTTGATGCCCGAACCCTACAAAAGCCAGCATGACAGTTATTTGCAAGCATATCATGATACTGGAGAGGTGAAAGTTATAGGAATGAAAAGGGAAGTCTGGGGGTTGAGGAAAGACGGGTCGGTATTTCCTATCGAACTGGCTGTTAATGAGCTTTTTATTGGGGGTCGAAGAGCATACACCGGTGTGGTTCAGGATATAACAGATAAAAAACAGGCTCAATGGTCGCTTGAGCGGGTGACCCGTCAAAATGAATTGATTCTAAAGTCAGTAGGTGATGGGATTTTGGGGATCAATCTGGAAGGCGAAATTATTTTTTATAATCCCTCCGCCCTGAAGA
>JAOUPX010000204.1 GCA_029879645.1 Nitrospinota bacterium | reverse complement strand
CCTTGCCATGTAAAACGGTGACCATGCCGGGGACGTAGTCGGCGTTGAGCTTCGACTTGGTGGCGATCTCCGTCGCCTCGTCGAACACCTTCAGCAAATCCAGCGCCGCTTCTTCCGAAGAGGGGTCCTCGGCCCGAACCGTCGCCACTGACGACAACCCGACCGGGAAACTTATTAGCCACATGAATGTTAATTTAATAAACACCTGCTTCATCTTCATTTCCGTGAGATTAGAACTCATAACTCAACTGCGCCCAGAAACTAATACCCGGACGTGGATAATCTGCGGGATAGGTATTTGCCGGTGCGGCGTAACGAATATCCTCGTCGAACAGATTACGCACCCCGCCGCGCAGGGTCCAGCCCTGCCCGCCGAACGGCTTGAACCAGTTCGCGGTGAAATCGACATTGTTATACCCGGCCAAGTCCTCGCGCGTATCCCCCGCCTCCCGGTGCCGGTGGCCGACATAGCGGTACTGCACATTGAACATTAAATCCTCAATGGGCAGGTAATTGACACCCACGTTCGCCAGTATGCTGGCTGAGGTTTCCACATCTTCATTCGTGGCGCGGTCTTCAGTTTCCACCAGGCTTAAATTGCTGATGAACTTGACCTGCGAAGTGATTGCCTGTTCCCATTCCAACTCCACCCCATATAGAATTTCTCCTCCCGTATTGGCACTTTGCCCGGCCCGGTTCCGAATGAGATCATCCAGAATCGAATAAAACAAGGTGGTACGAAAAACCGTTTTTTCCGTCCGGTAAATATATCCCACTTCAAAGGTATCGATGATGGCCGGCTTGGTATTCGGATTCCCATTGACCACCGGATTGTTCTGGCCAAACATTTCTATAAAAGTAGGGGGGCGGAAGGCCTGGGCGTATTGCGCTTTTAGAATATGGTGATCGGTTAACCGGTATACCCCGGCGATCCTTGGGGTCAAACGGTCGCCGACATCGTCATAATGGTCGTAACGTAATCCCAGGGTTAATGTCGCCTGAGGGTGAATCTCATATTCATCCTGAAATTTGATGCTGTTATGAATACGCTCCACACCCGCGGTCACCCAGCTTTCCGATCCCCGGAAGGTTTGGGTCGCGGGAAGGGGAACACCCGTGGAAGGTGTAAAGTTGGTGGCAACCGATGATTCTGCTATTCGAGACCAGGTCAGCGACCATCCCATTAAAAGTTTATGGTCCTCGAAACCGTCCCAGAAGAAATCGGATCCGCCATAAAATCTTACTTCCCGGGAGGCAGGAGCAAAGAATTGGCCATTGGGAAAAAGCGGATTGGGTGGCACAATCTGATTATCCGGTTCCCATTGCAGGCGGCCCTGCCACCATCCAAAATATATTTCACTTTTCAAATCGGGAACGATGTCCAGTCCCTGCCGGGCCTCGAGGGACAAGGTAGTTGACCGGCCTTGCACATTGTCCTCTTGGGGAGACTGTAAAACACTAATGCTCCCGAAACCGCTTCCCATTCCAAAGTACAGCAGCTGTCCCTTCAATGAGAAATCTTTATATTTTAAATTAAATCCGGAAAACACATTATCCCGGGCTTCATTCGTCCTGCCCGGAGCATTGGAAAAAGGTTGTAACGGTGTTCCAAAAAGGGCATCCGGTCCAGTCCGCACCTTGGCCCCATCGGAGGTCAGACCGGCAATATTAAAGCTGAGATTGAAATCATCCGTGGGATTCCCCAGGGAATACACCGCACCGCCGCTATAGGTTTCGAAACTTTCTACTCGACCGTAAACCTGGCCTCCGGTTTTCCGGGTCACAATGTTAATCACCCCGTTATAGGCATACTCTCCATGCAGAGCGGACCCAGGCCCTCGAATGATTTCGATTCGCTCTATCTGGGCGACCGGATATTCCAACAGCGGAAACGCCTCGCCATCAATGTTGGCGTTGATGGCGACCGAATTAAGCATGAGCTTAATATTACTGGCACCAGCATTATTACCGGTTCCCCTGACATTGACACGTTTAAGAGGAGAAATCATATTCAGGTCAAATCCCGGAACCAGAGCCAAAGCCTGCCATACATTCTCCATTCCTCGGGCCAGCAAATCTTTGCCATGTAAAACGGTGACCATGCCGGGGACGTAGTCGGCGTTGAGTTTTGACTTGGTGGCGATCTCCGTCGCTTCGTCAAACACCTTTAGCAAATCCAGCGCCGCTTCTTCCGAAGAGGGGTCTTCGGCCCTAACTGTCGCCACTGCCGACAACCCGACCGGGAAAATTATTAGCCACATGAATGTTAATTTAATGCATACCTGCTTCATCTTCATTTCCCTGAGATTAGAACTCAAAACTCAACTGCGCCCAGAAGTTAATACCAGGACGCGGATAATCCGCCGGATAGGTATTGGCCGGTGCCGCATAATAAATATCCTCGTCGAACAGATTGCGCACGCCGCCACGCAGGGCCCAGCCCTGTCCGCCGAACGGCTTGAACCAGTTCGCCGTGAAATCCACATT
>JAOUPX010000112.1 GCA_029879645.1 Nitrospinota bacterium | reverse complement strand
TGAGTCCAGCGTCACGCTGGCCCGGTTCCCTTTACAAGAAGATCTTTTCATAAGCAAATTATACGGTCCTAATTATGTTCCCCTCCTTACGAAGGAGGGGATACAGGGGAGGTTGTGGTGCCCTATTCCCTGCTTTTAAAGGGTTTCATCTATACCCCCCCCCACCTGTATCCTCCCCTCAGCAAGGGGAGGAGTATTTAACTATCTGCGTTATGCAAAGGTCTCCTTTACAAGTGGGAGTAAAACCAATTGTGTTAAACTCTCAGGGCTATGACGGATAAACTGAAAATATTATTTTTATGCACGGGAAATTCGTGCCGGAGCCAGATGGCGGAAGGTTGGGCCCAAGCGTTAAAGCACGAAGTCATCGAACCGCATTCTGCCGGCATCGATCCGCACGGTATGAACGCGCACGCTGTAAAAGTCATGGCCGAAGCTGGGGTGGATATTTCGACGCACTCGTCGAAGCACGTCGATGACGTGATGTATGTGCCGTTCGATTATGTCATCACGGTGTGTGGTCAGGCCGACGAGACCTGCCCGGTGTTTCCCGGCAAGACCAAAGTCATCCATGTCGGCTTTGACGATCCTCCGAAACTGGCCCGGGGCGCGGCGACAGAAGAGGAAGCATTGTCCCATTACCGCCGGGTGCGTGACGAGATCAAAGCGTTCGTGGCGGGACTGCCCGGCAGCCTGGATCGGGATACGGTGGCATGATCCAGAAGATTTTTATATGGACGAGTCCCCTGCCTCTGCTGTTGTTCTGGGCATTGACATTCTACGTCAACCAATACGAGGGATGGGGTCAATGGGCCGGAGGCATTCTTTTGCTTGGTCCCGTTCTACTCAGCCTGCTGATGGCGGTGATGGGTGTGATCCTGATCGTTCAGGCCCTCAAACAAAAAGCGCCGGTCGCCAATCTGTGGTTCAGTACATTGATGGCGGGCTCTCTGGTGTTATTTCTTCTGGTCAAGGGAATCGCCATCGAATTGACCAAAAGTTTTGGTTAAACTTTCATAAGAGATGGCTTTTCACACCAAACCCATTCCTTGCACAGCGATTGTCCGCAAGCCTTTCCTTAAAACAAAAACAATCCGTTAAACGCGATAATGTTTTCAGAGTAGTCCACCACAGGAAAATTGGAAATGTTTTCGATATGCTGGAAGTCGGCCTTGAATTCCAGATTTTTCAGGAACATGCGGGTCCAGGCAATTTGGAAGGTATGACGTTGATCCCATCTTTCCGCCCCGATGCTGGGGGTAATGTTTTTAAAGTCCTTGTGAAGATAGGAATAGCGTAATTTAAGGTTTCCCTCATAGCGCGTGGGAACCTTTACGGCAAGCGTCAAACTGTGGCCGACGTAATCGAAACGGTCTCCTTCTGCTATCTCATCAATGAACCGGTAGCCAAACTGAAAATGCTTCTTTCCATCCGAGGTAAAAACAAAATGGTCCAGACTCAGTTGATTGTCCAAACCGTCACGAGGATCGTTAACGGACTGTAAAAAATTTCGCGGCTGAAGCATATAGCTGAAACGTGTAAAGTTCCTTGTATTCCACGACAACCCCGCGCTTCCAATAAAACTGTGGGTAACCAGAAAAGAATCTCCCCCCAGAAAATTATAATTTAGAATGTAGTCGAGTCCAAAATCCCAGGGCCCTTTCGTTTTGTTGGCAGAGATTCCGAGGGAATGCGATTGCAGGTTGAACTCGTCCAGATCAAAAAAGACACTCTGGTACAGGTCGTAAGTTGCTTCCACATAGAACTGCCTTTTCTCCGCGAAACGGTAACCGCCCCCCAGCTCGAAGGTGAAAGCGGCATCGCCATCTCTGGTATTCACATCCTGGATTGAACTGGTGACGTTATCATCATATTTCCAGCCCATACCCACTTGATACCAGATTTTTTTATCCTGACGTCTGGACGTGTGAAAGGCATCAAGATAATCCCGCGCGCTTTTGGCCATCGGTGAGTCGGGACTGATCGCGATGGTTTGACGAAATACGGTTTTCGCCTCGGGGAGTTTTCCCTGCCGGAAGTAATTGACTGCGATGTAATATTGGGATTGTTGTTTGAAATCGGCATCGAGCCGGGCCGCATTTTCAAAATCCAGGTTGGAGGCCTCGTATTGCCGGAGTTCCTGCCGGACCCGACCCAGAAAAAAATATATTGTTCCATTGTCCGGCTCTTCCTCGCGGGCTTTCTCCAATTCCGGAAGGGCCTGTTCGTACAGATCCATTTTAAAATAACTCAAACCCAGGCTGAGACGGAGACCGGGTAGAGACGGATCCAGCGCCCTGGCGCGCTGAAAGGCATTCAAAGCATCGCCGTGAGAATCGAGGCGATTGTGGGTTAATCCCAGGTAATAATGAGTCAGGGCATTATTGGGTTCTTCTTGAACAGACTTCAGGAAGGAGATTTTTGCGCGGGGATAATCTTTACTGCGGAAAGCCTGCAACCCTTCCTTGAAACTGGAGCTGTCTGCCGCCCAGGTCAAGGACGTTGCCGGACCCGCTAAAACGAAAGCAAATAAAATTAACCAGCAATAATTCGAGACAACGTTCTTCAACATCTCAGGAACCGCTATGAGCCGTCGAGTTGGAGAATATTGAGCGGCAGTGACCGCGCTCCATTTGGAGCAAACGTCTACAATGACCCGAATCATTTATTTGGATTCTGCTTACCTCGACCCTGGCCACGCTGGCTGTTTTTTGCCTCATTTCTCGCTTCGCGCGCGCTATTCTTGGAAAGCGTTCTGATTTCCGACCGTGAGGTCCGCCAGGCTTCCGCCTTGGCTTCCTGCCGGGCCTGACGAGCGAGCTCCCGCATCATGAATCGGGTTTCATCTTTGATATCGGACTGGATCGTCGAATCATCAAATCGATCCACCTTAGCCAGAAACTTATTTTTTTCCTGCTCTGCTTTCAACAGGAAAAACTCCTTTCCCGTGCGCTCATAATGAGAAAGAAATTTAGCTTCACTTTCCAGGGCCTTGGTGAGGGCGATGATCTGGTCCTCGTTATAATTATTATCCACGGCCAGATCAAGGAGCTCCCAGTTTTCCGGATCGGTAAAATCCACACTCCAGGGAGTGTGAAGTGCGTTGTTCAGGCTTTGATTGAAGGCTATAACCTGCTCATCAGATAGATCGTCCACCCATGCTTCTATTTTGGCAGACATCTCTTCCTTTTCCTGATCGGTGATATCTTTTTCGTCCAAGCCGTTAATCATCGTATCGAACAGAAAATCCCGGCTGTCAAAGTTTTCCGCTCCAGCCGAAGACATAGTGGCCAAGACCAATAGAATGACTCCCAAAAAATATTTAATAGAATTCATTGACCCGTCCCCCTGCTTTTCCAATCCTTCATCAACACATGAAGTTTCAGAGTAAATTAGATTCAATTGGTAAATGGATGGTAATTAAAACCCGGATTTTATTAGGTGTTTAAAACATATACCCCATTAAGAGAAGATTTCAAGTGATTTTTAAAAACAAAAATATTTTTTGTGAAAACTATTCTGTAAAATCATTAATATTATATGGTTGTGTATTGAGCAAGCATCCATTGAACCTGCCTTCTGGAGAAACGTTACCTGAAAAATTTACCTGACTGGATCATTAAAAGAGTACTTTTCACTGGAACTACCTTTTTAGGGTGCCTCCTGCTGTCGCTTCCCGCTTTCAGTCACCAGGCAGAGTCGATTAAGGTTGTGGTGGTGGGTGACACGGGAATCGGCGAACGCGCGTTCAAACCGGGCTACGAGGCGGTACAGGGCGCCATGCGAAAGGAGCAGGCGGATGCCATCCTGCATCTTGGGGATTTTGTGTATCAGCCTGAAATGCTTCCAACCAGTTGTCCAGACAGATATATCGAAGAGATTGAAACAAAACTGGCCCGACCTTATGCCGTCCGCATTTTCGTGGCGGGAGACAATGATCTCGCACCCCATAAATGGAAGCCGAAAGCCTCCGGTTGCTGGGATAAAATCAAACCGATGGCCACACGCTTTGATGCCCCCGCCAAGGGACCCCAGCCGGGCCAGCGGGAAGGAGTCATGCACCTGGATACAACCCTGTTTGTGGTGCTGGACGTGTTTGACTGGAACGATCCCACCCCCTGGCTCAAACCAATTATAAACGACGCGCAAAGGCAGGGGCAGTGGGTCATCTTTGCCCTGCACGAACCGGCGCTTACCACCGCCTGGTATAAAGAGAAACGGCAGACGGTATTGAAACAGATCAATGCCCTGCGGCCCGATCTCGTGTTCTCCGGCAACCAGCATTCCTACGAGCGGTTTCACCCTATGGGACTTCCCAAAGAGGATGGCACCCTGCCGGTGATTAAGAAATCAGAATACACGCAGGGAGCGGGAGTGACGCATGTCGTAGCGGGAGGAGGCGGCGCCAGGTTTAAACCGTTTGCCGATCAGCAGGGCAACGACTCACACACCGCACCGAAGCCGGTGTTCGACGCGCTCGCCAAACGCGCCCTCATGTTTCATTACGTCACGCTGGAAATATCACACGATAGCTTGAAGGCCATAACCATGCGTGTCTGCCCGACTGCAACCGAACCGCCCGACAAACAGAATCCACGCTGGCACGCGGATGATTCGATGTGGAACAACATTGCTCTCGAATGTGATGGCAAACCGGCAGGAGTTACAGTGTTCGATCAGTTTGAAATTATCCGACAGAACTAATTTATCATTGGAGCCCAGTGACCAAACACCTAAAGTCAGACCGTAAAGAGTATCGAACTCAAACTCAACCGCGCAAAACCTGGCGCTCCTACTTGGCCAACTGCGCATTGGCTACTATCGTTACCGGATTAGGCTTAATATTTGTGTTTGGATTTCTTTTGATAAAAGCTTACAAAATTCCTACTGACAGTATGAAACCTTCCATACTCATAGGTGATCACATAATTGCACTCAAGCTCTGGGACGACCAAAAACTGCGTAGAGGGGATATTATTATTTTCCCATTACCTACTGACAAGAAAAAAAGCTTTATCAAACGCGTAATAGGATTACCAGGCGAGAAACTGGAAATTCGCCAACAGCAGGTTTACATAAATGACCGTCACCTGAACGAACCATATGCCCTTCACACAATACCTCCAACTACAAAATCAGCCCTTTCACGCGACAATTTTGGGCCTCTGGCAATACCGAATGGATATGTGTTTGTTCTCGGGGATAATCGTGAAAACAGCTTTGACAGCAGAATGTTTGGCCCTTTAGAAATCAGGGAGATTGAAAGAAAGGTCAAAATTATTTATTGGTCGTGGAGCCATGAAGACGAAGCCGTCCGCTGGAAGCGTATAGGAACAATTCCAGAATAACAGCTTTCAGTCAGGTTGAACTTGCACGGCAGGTCAAACTGGAGTGAGGAGATTTATCCTTCTTTAAGGAAAGCGTCGACTTCGTCGATCATCACTTTGACATCGGCTGCGGATTTATCGAGCGCTTTCTTTTCTTCGGGGGTCAGATTCAGTTCGATGATTTTGTCGATGCCCAGCGCACCCAGTTCCACCGGCACGCCGAAGAAGATACCTTTCCATCCATATTCCCCCTCAAGGTAAGCGGTGCAGGGCAGGATGCGCCGTTTGTCCAGCAGGATGGCTTCTATCATTTTAAACACTGAAGCGCCGGGAGCGGAGAAAGCGCTTCCGTTTTTCAGGAGGCCGACAATTTCCGCGCCGCCTTTTCGCGTGCGGTCCACCAGCCGGTCGATTTGTTCCTGCGTCATCAGGTCAGTAATGGAAATGCCGGAAACAGTCGTGTAGCGCGGCATCGGCACCATGGAGTCGCCATGACCGCCCAGCACCATGGCATCGACATCCACCAAAGAGCAGGAAAGCTCCAGCGATACAAAAGTGCGAAATCGTGCAGAATCCAGCACACCCGCCATCCCGAGAACGTGGTTCCTGGAAAGCCCGGAAACTTTCTTTGCGAGATAAACCATCGCATCGAGAGGATTCGACACAACAATAATAATCGGATCCTTGGAATATTTCATGACCTGCTCGGTCACGCTCTTCACAATCTTGGCGTTGGTGCGAAGCAGGTCCGACCGGTCCTGCCCCGGCTTTCTGGGGAGGCCGGCTGTGATCACGACGATATCCGAGTTTGCGGTATCCTTGTAGTCATTGGTGCCGGTGATGATGCTGTCAAACGCCTGAAGACAACCGGACTGCTGTAAATCGAGAGCCTTGCCCTGGGGAACGCCCTCAACGATATCCACCAGCACGACATCGCCCAGATTATTGTAGGCCACCAACTGAGCCACCGTGGTCCCAACCTGACCCGCACCAATTACAGTAATTTTTTTCCGCATAAGTTCCATTATATTTACTCCCTCAAATAAGAGGCGCTATACAAATTAATTTATAAAACGGTCTGAAAATTTCTTGAATCAATTCCAAAATTATCCAAAGCTTCACAAGATTTAATTGACGCCGAAATTCGGTAGTTAATACTGGCAAGAAACCCAGAAATACCCTGTGAGAAACAGGTAACCTATAGGATTAATACCCTTTTTGTCAAGCAATTTTGGCCCTTCTTCCAGTGAACGGAGATGGGGAAGCGAGTCCTTTTCTATTAATTCAGGCAGTATTATATTTGATTTAAAAAAAACATAAATAATATTTGTATTTGTAACTTTATATGATTCAATCAGGATCGTGGAATCACCGTCAAAATACTCTTTTTTTCATTATCTATCATGAATTCCCAGTCTGCTCCGCATCAGTTTGACATTGACTTCTCCTCTGTCAGAGAAATTCCCGCCGATCCCAAAGTGCGTCTGGACTATTTCCGCCGTTTCAAAAGCCTGATTCATGAGGAGCAGAGAAAAATAAGAGACTGGCACAGGGCCGGGGCGGGGGGAAGAGAAGTCATTCAGGCCCTGACCGGACTGATCGATGAAGTGGTCCGGCAGGTGGTCACCAACCTTGCCGAGCTGGAAGCGTACCGCCATAAAAATCTTCCCGATAGATTTGCGCTGGTGGCGGTGGGCGGGTATGGCCGGGGAGAACTCAACCCCGGTTCCGATATTGACCTGCTGTTCCTCCTGCAGAAAGCCATGGATAAAACCCTGGACCGGTTTATTCAGGACGTCATTTCCATTCTATGGGGAATCGGGCTGGAGATCGGACAGAGTTGCCGAACTGTCAAAGAGTGTCAGTTGCTGGCACAGGACGACCCGACCATACGCACGTCGATGATCGAAACCCGGTATCTCACCGGAACCTATCCGCTTTACCAAAAACTGTGGGACTCGGTACGCAAGAACGTTCTCAAGAAAAAAGCCAAAGAATTTCTAAATGAAAATCTGAAGCCTGTTTTTGAGTTTTCGGATGCCCGCCAGGGAGTAACCTGTCACCCGGAGCCCGATATCAAAAACGGTCCGGGAGGATTGCGGGATTACCACGGTGCATTGTGGGCGGTGGCTATCGTGTTCGACGGCGCGTCCCTCCAGGAAATCAAGCGAGACGATGTGGTCACCCCCTACGAACTGGATCAACTTGAGCAATCGGTAGATTTTCTATTGCGAGTGCGTAGCGAGATGCACTACCTGAAAGGTAAAAAAGCCGACGTACTCAAAATGAGCGTTCAAAGAAAGCTGGCGGCGCAATTGGGATACGACCAGGAGGAGGGCGGCGGCGATGCCGAGTCCTTTATGCGGGATTATTTTCAGCATGCAACTCGCATCCGCCATATCACCGAGGATATATTCCACCGTTGCCTGGAGGTCAAACCCATCCTTGGAAATATCCTGACCCAACTGCAACAGACCGAATTGGGAAACGGTTTTATTGCCAAGAGAACCAAACTTGCCATGCGGGAGTTTGACGACAAACTGCTCCAGAATGACCTGTCCTTATTTCTGGATATCTTCAAACTGTGCCAGAAACACGGTCTGCAACCCGATCCTCAACTGAAACGTCTGATCCGGCAAAACGCGAATCTGGTGGATGCTTACTATATTGCCAACCCAAAGGTTGCGGATTTTTTATTTAACCTGCTGGAAACACCCAATTCCGAACACGTGTTGCGCCTCATGCACGAATCGGATCTGTTGGCTCGGCTGATTCCCGAATTTGGACAATCGCAGTACCGGATCAGCTACGACTTTTATCACCGGTACACGGCCGACGAACACGCCCTGCGCATGGTTCATTTCCTGGAACAATTACCCGAATCCCATGACGGAGGGTTAGACCTATTCAAAAAATTGTATAAAAACTCTAAGAATCAGGTCATCCTCAAACTGGCGTGCCTTTTGCATTCAATGGGAAAAGAAGAAAAGAAATCCACCGCGGCACAAATCCACGAATCTTTGAGCCGGGTGTTTCATGACCTGGGGATGACTCCGAAGCAACAGCAGGTCCTGCTCTTTTTGCTCGACAAACTGCACACTTTAAACACAGTGGCCTTTCATGAAGACCTTCACGATCCCGCAATCATCCGTAAACTCGGACAGCTTGTCGAGACCCCATCCAAGCTGGACCTTCTTCTGTTGATGAGCTATGCCGAGCTGAATGCCGTAGCTCCCGGAACCTGGACCTCCTGGAAAAAACTTCTGCTGACCGATGCCTACCACCGAACGAGAAATTACCTGGTTCAGCCGGAATCCCTCGAACAAAAACCCCAGACCACGCGCCAGGAGGTTTATGCCAAATTATCCGACCAGCTTTCCCGGAAACTGATCGACCACCACCTGAACAACATGCCCGGCGATTATCTCCATACCGCCGAAGCTGAAGATATAGTGGAGCATATTCGTCTGGTGGAAACAAAGGGGGACCGGGAATTTTCGATTCAATTTACGGATCACCCCTCTGAAGGATTTTTTGATTTACTACTGTGCGGACCGAGCAATATCGGCCTGTTCAAGAATCTGGTCGGAACGTTGACCGCCCGCGCCCTGAATATTTTATCCGCTCAGATTTTTTCGCGAAAAGACGGACTGACACTCATTATTGTCCAAGTGGCCAGCCGGGAGGCTATTAATATTTTTGGGAGTGTCGAGACTATCTGGAGGGATATTGAAAAAAACCTCAAATTATTACTGAACCAGAGTCAGTCCCTTCAAACTTTGCTTAAAGAACGAACCCGGTTACTTCACGATACTCCAAGCGACGAGGCCATCGAACCCCGAATCCAGATCGAAAACCATTCCGAAAACCCCTTTACCCAGATTCGTATCGAAGCCCGCGATCATCCCGGAATGTTGTACAAGATTGCCCACGCCTTCAGGACTTTTGGGATACGGCCCCACCGCGCAAAAATCGCCAGCCGCGGAGGGAGAGGCACCGACGTCTTTTCCGTATCGCTCGACGGCAAAAAAATAACTTTTCCGCCACTGATCCAGAGGATTAAGGACACGCTTATCACCACACTCCTCGTTAAAAAAATCGAAGATTTGGAATAGCCGCCCATAGGAACCAGGCCCGTATTTATTAAGGCACACGTATGGGAGGCGGTTTGCCTCCCAGGGGGCCGCCCTGACCGCCCCCTCCTCCCAGAAAAAAATACAGCAGAAACCCAAGAATACTCAATAATATCAATACCTTATAAGTCCTGGGCGCGGCAGGATCAAA
>JAOUPX010000111.1 GCA_029879645.1 Nitrospinota bacterium | reverse complement strand
TTCGATAGTAATCCAGAATAAAGCGGTTGTAAGCCTGACCATACCAGAGAATGGTCAGGTTTTTGTCCCCAATTACCTTTTCAAGATTTACCGCAAAATTGCTGACATCGTTGGGTTTGGCCACGTCCGGTGAGATTTTGATGGGTGTTAATATTTTTGAAAAATAAAACCCATATAAAAGAATGAAAATAGAAAGCAACGGAACGGCCATGGGTTTTGAAAAGGTTTTTCTGGCAATCTTCGATTGAACTAAATTGGAGATAGGTGCTAATAGTGAAAAAGCCAGCCCTGAAGGCATCATCAAGAAGGGATGGTAAATGAACTCCTGTCCATTTCCAAATGATGGCGCCAGTATGAGGATCATCAGGGTCAGGTTGCCGAAATACATTAACGCGCCTGTCAGGGAGCAGGTCAGCAAAATCCTGTTAAAGCGGGAAGATTTTTGCCGCCATTTCCTGGCCGTAGATATCAGGCTGATTGCTACGGTCAGATGCATTATGCTTGAGGAAAGCATATTGGAAAGGTGATCCTCGTGCCGGGTAAACAGGGCTCCTGGGAAATTCAGGACTATAATTTTTATTCCCGTCAGAGTTGCTTCAAAATTGCTGAAGAAACCGGTTTTTCCTTCAGATTCGCATGTCGTGCCTTGCGCCCAATCCCAGTAATAGAGACGTAGTTGTTCGTAGGTTACGGAGTAATACCATGCCGTCATGATTACGAAGGGAACGGCAAATGACATCATAGACCCAATATAATTCCTGTTGATTGCTGGATTTTTAATCCAGCGAAACAATATCAGGATGGTTGGCATAAGTAGGATGATGAGGACGTAAGGCAGAGAATTACCCCGACCCCAAACGGCCAATCCTCCAAAAATTCCGGCGATCAGGGCATTTTTACGGCTTCCCGGGTCCAGTAGATAAATAATCAAATGAGAGGCAAAAGCGATCAATATCCAGTAAAAACTGGTTTCCAGCATTAGGGTAAATAAGCTGAAAGTGGTTCTATAGCCATATATTCCAGGGTAAAGCCATAAGGAAAGTGTAAGAAGAAGGGTGGTGTTGAGGTTAAGGCCCAGCCGCAGAGCCATGCGGCCAAAGGAGATGGTGCCGATGGCCATAAACAGATAATTGACAAAGCAGAGGATATGCGGCTCTTTAGCAAGAAAGGGAGATAAAATGGCTACCGGTAATTTGTAAAGCCAGTACCACTGTTGGTTGAACACTCCCGAAAAAATGCCTTCCCAATAATTACTCCGGGAATAATCCAGTAATTTAAAGAGTGAAATCGTGTATGAAAAGGGGTCGCCGCTGGGAACAATATTATTATTTAATTGATAATAAATAGTCGCGGTAAGAAGGTATAAGAAGGCGCTTAGAGAAATTACCAGGAGCGAAAGAATTGTGAAATTGCCTGGCCGATAGGTTGGTTTCATTTCAGCTCGTGGTCAAGTGAAATCGTTTTAGCGGGAGTGCTCAACGCCGCTCTCCTGACAGGGATTTACGGATTTTTGAAAGGATGGTGTATGCCCAAGGGCCCATGTATTTTCTCAGGCGAGGAAATTGATAGCTGGAGTAATCGGGTTTATTAATCTTGTCTACAAGTTTTTTCAGTTGATTCACCGTTTCGGCCTGTAAGATTTCCGGTTGGTTGCGTTGGCTTTCGACAGTCAGGTCGGTCGGCCCAAGGGATTGGGGTAAGGCGTAAATCATCTTTTTAAAACCAACCAAATTATAGTTTGCGTGGGAATCGATCAATGTTGGATTCTCGAAGAATAGCGCCGGGTTTTTCTCGGCATCCTCCTGGAGTTTTTTTATAATTTTTTTCAGTTTGTTGATCGATTTAGCTTGCAGTACGTCGGGATGGCTTCTGCCTTCCTCTTTGTTCAGGTCCACGGCTCCCAACCGTTGAGGCAGGCCGTAAAAGATGTCGTTATGCCGGACAATGTTGATGTCGCCCACGGATTCCAGTAATTCCGCGGTATGCCACAAGTAGAATCCTGTGAGTTTTGATGCCGCTTCATGTGTCCATTGAGTGTGATATTCCTCACGGATCAGCTTTTTGATCAGCACTTCCTGAGGTCCGTTTTGGTTTTCACGGAGATGCTGAATAGCCGGATTTTCGAGTAAGGGTTCCACTCGTCCTGATTCCAGGGCGGAAAGTGCTGTGGTCGAAATGTGCCGGCCATCGTGTGGCCCGACGTAGTTGCCATCGCCTGCCTGACCGGGATGCCAGACATGGTAAAGCAAATGTGAAGGGTGCCAGACTTCTCGCTTGTTGATATTCCTGAGGCGAAAGGTTAGCTCGTAAGGACCGCAGACGTGCCCCAGGTAGTCCGTATGTTCGTCAGCGCCTCCAATGGCTATCAGGTCTTCACGTTTGGCGCACATGCACGCCCCATAATTGCGGCTATGCAGAGGATCTTCTTCGTCCAGCAATCCGGTGGTGGTTCCATCCTTAAAGTTGATGGCACCTTGGCCAATGACTTCTTTGATATCCGGATAATTGAATGGGTAGAATCTCTGGTCGTTGTTGCGCACTTCATCCATGTGCAAAACAATTTCAGAATCATCTTCAAACGACCGGGTGATGGTTTCAACCAGATCCCTTTCGACTATCGCGTCGGAATCGCAGATGGTCACAATTTCTCCCTTGGACAGTGCGATACCGATGTTATACATGAGGTGCTTGTGGTAATAGAGCTCACCCGGCATATCCATGACCACCCACTTGTCTACCCAAGGATGCAGGCCGGCTTGCTCTGATTTTTTAAGTCCCTCGCGAATTTCCGGGGAACGCCGGTCATAATACTCAATCCAGATCACCTCGTAAGTTTCACGGGGTACGGATTGTTGGTTGATGTAGTCCAGAAAATGAAAGCTTTCGCGGCAGGACCAATCCAGCAGTATGAAACTCACTTTGGGGCTATGGGATATCTGGCTATCGAATAGTATTTTCATTTTAAATTGACGATCATTTCCTTCCAGTATTTTGAGAATGGATTGAATAGAAAATTAATTTTCTGATGACCCTGGAATTTCCTTTTTTTTAAAAGTCTCCAAAACTTTGGAATCAGCCTCAATCTGCTTTTCAAGTGAAGCGATTCGGGAATTCTTAAGCTTGTTTTCATTCAAAGATTTCTTCAATTCGAATTCCTTTTCTTCTATTGCCTTTTCCAGAATGCTAAGGCTCATTTGATCAATTTGGCGTAATACCTCCACATGAGAATCGCCAACGAAGCACTTGAAGGATTCTTCATGTGCCTTAAAGTCGAACCGGGTCCAATCTGAGATTTTTCCCAGATCCTGCGCCACGGCAATGTATTTTCCACGATAAAAGACAATATTGAACTTTCTATAGTTTTCCTCCACCAATATGGGAATAGAAGAGTCGATTTTTTCTTTTACAGCATCCAGGGAGTTTTCCAAAAAACATTTTCCTGATTTCTTAAATTGTTTGATCTCGGGTTCAGTGGTGAGTGTCAGGTCTAAGGGGCCGATGGATTCGTGCAATGCGTAGATGTGTTCTTTGTATTTAACCAGGTTAAATCCCCGGTAAGAACTCAACAGCATGGGAGATTCGCTGGAAACCCAGATTCTTTCACCAATCAAATCTTCCAGCTGATCCAAAGTTTCGCTGATGATAACATCGGGTGAGGCAGTGGTATGCTCCTGAGTTATATCAAAATCTCTGATATTTTCGGGGACGGCAAAAACCTGTTTGCCGAATCTGAATATTTTAAAGTTATCGGAGATTCCAAGGAGCGGCGGCGGGCCTTGTTTCAGTTCAGGTAAATTCTGATAAATTAAATCCGTGGGCAGCCAGGTTCTCTTTCCCGGCTCACAGATGGTGCTCCATATGCTGTAATTGATGGAATAGTTGTTAAAGACTGAGCCCACCGCCAAAACGACTCCGCAATGTACAGTTTCATGACAGTCTATATTCTTGCCCTTATTAAGAAAATTTTCGTCAAAATCCGCTATGTAGCCTTCGCAATCGTGACCGCAGAGGATTCCTCCATTAGGCTTGACGAATGAAGCGTAGTTTTTGATGTCTCTTAATGTCTGTTCGTAACGGTGATCTCCATCGATGAAGATTAAGTCGAAGACCTGCTCTTTCAGGATTTCTGCTGCCGAATCGGAGGAACCGCGAATGGGTACGACCACATCTTGAAAACCCTCCACGCAGATGCGTTGCCAGAACAAGGAGAATATATCCTCTTTGGCGGCGATGCTTTCTAATTCGGTGCCAGGATTACCCTTCCACCAGTCGACGCAATATAGTTTCCCAAAGTGTCTTTTTGCTACCTCGGCTAATACCAGGGTAGATTCTCCCAGCCAATTGCCCACCTCCAGAAACTTCAGGGAAGGTTTTCCAACGTGTTCGGCAAGGGTCTTTAGGACTACTTTCTGCTCGTCCGTAATTTGCTTTGAATTAGCCCATTCCATTGGCGCCGCTCAGGGTTTTCTGATTAATATCAATTCTGGAAATTTCCTGCGAACTCAACTCGAGATCGACTAACCCGTCAAACTGCTCTTTTTGTTCTATTGAAATATGAATCAAGCTGGTACGAATATCCAATGGCTCGTCCTTGGCAGGCAACTGCTCTGCCACACCCAAGTCGACAAAGTAGTCTCCTGGATGCAGGTTCAGTTTTAAGGTGAACCGGTAGATGACCATCTCAGAAGCATTGGCCGGATTGACGGTGATTTTCCGGAACCGGGTGTTGCTTCCGCAAACCATCACTCCGTCCACTGTTTTAACTGCGTAACCGAACATGGGGTTTTCAATCGCCTGATGAAAATTGATTTTGAAATAGATTTCTACGATTTTCCCTGAGTAAATGAAGGGCGGTTGAATCCGGCCTTCGGAAACGATGAGGTAATCGGCGATGGTGGCTCTCCGGTCACCCATGCGATATTCGTTTTCGTTGTAGTTGTTTCGATAGACGCAATAATCGACTTCCGGGATATCGCTCAGAAATTGCTGTAATGGGTTGGGTTCATCTCCCGATTCAGCGGTAGCTTTATCTTGCCTGGAAGAGGAAGTAGGACTTGGTTGAGAAATGGTTTTGGGTTCCTGGGTGCCTGTCAGCATGAAGTCTCGATAGAAATCCACCACTGCCTTGGGCTGGCCGGTTTCCAGGATGGATCCGTTTTCCAGGAAAATAGCCTGATCGCAAAGTTTGAGAATCATGTCCAAACTATGAGAAACCAGTACTACAGTGATGCCTTTGTCTTTAAACTCTAGAAACTTTTGAAAGCATTTATGTCTGAATTTCGCATCTCCGACCGACAGGATCTCGTCAATCACCAGTATGTCGGGGTCGACATGAATAGCGGTGGCGAACGCGAGACGAGCGAACATGCCCGAGGAATAAATCTTCATTGGCTGATCAAAAAATTCACCGATCTCAGCGAAGGCCTCGATCTCGGGCATGCGGGCTTCAATTTCGCCAGGAGAAAATCCCATGAGGGCGCCCTTAATATTTACATTTTCCCGGCCAGTGAACTTTGGATTAAAACCTGCCCCCAATGCCATCAACGGACCCACGCGGCCAGATATCTCCACGCTTCCGGTCGTGGGTTGCAAAACGGAGCAGATTATTTGAAGGAGAGTTGATTTTCCTGCCCCATTTCGACCCACGATGCCCAGGGTCCCACCCTTGGGAAGGTTGAAACTGATATCCTTCAAGGCCCAAAATTCCTTATGATATTTTTTCTTAAAAGGGTGCAGGGCTTCCTGCAGACGGCTTTGGGGGGAAGAATACAGTTTGTACTTTTTCGATACGCTCTTAACGCTTAGGGCGATGGAATTATCCAATTGCCACACCTCGCAACGAATTTAAGATAGTCTATCTGAGGGAACACCCAACAAGACCCATTAAATCCATTATAACAAAGGTTTAGCGTAATTCTATCTTATTGAGAGAGATGGGTAATCTCTTTTGCTAATTTTCTGTTGGTGAGCCGGAGTGCAGGTCGATGAGTGCCTTGACTTGAACTATTGAATCTCCCTCAAAACATTCATGATATTCCTTTTGGTTAACCTTTTGGATCTCGAAGGCGCCTTCTCCCTGTGCCAATCCGTAGTACATTCCATCAAAGGCAATGATGTTGAAATTTTTATAACCCTCCTCTATGAGGGTTGGCTCTGGATGAGTTGCCGGGATACCGGCGGTTACAGGAGTGTCTTCCGGTATTTCAGGTTTGTCTCGGGGGACGATCGGGCATTCGACGTATTGCCAATCCGGGTGAGTTTTGCTTTCCATGATATATCGGATATTTTCAACGATGTAGTCCTCCGCTTTCCCGATATTGTAAATAGACTCGTCCCGGAATTTGCCGATCTTCTGCTCCAATTCGGTTTTATTTGCCAGGATATAGGCAACCTTTTGGCGCAGTTCTTCCACATTGGTGGCCACATACCCGATTTTTTCACGGTCAATGAAGTATCGGATTTTCCCGAATACTTGTTCCACCGAATCGTCCTTGTGCGAAAAAAACACCACCGGCCGCGATGTAGTGAAGGCATACGTAAAAGCGGTGCCCGACATATCGGTGATCATCAACTGCGACCGCGCATAGTTTTCCATATAAAAGCTGGCGTTCGTGTCAAATTCGAACTGCGGGTGATCCTTAAACGCTTCGGCGACCTTTTGCACCTCCGGGGTGTCGATGGTGTGTGGGTGCGGGCGAAAGATAATCTTATATTCGGGAAAGCCTTCCAGCAGGGCGCCGACGATATCGCACCCATGCTCCGGAACGGCGACGTAATCATAAAAGTGGTCCCAGTGAACCGTGGGCGCGAATATGATGCTGTCGATGGGTACGTGAATACTTTTAAAATACTGGATGTTCTTATCCAGCTTAATATACCCTCCGGGAATGCGACAGATCGGCTTCTGGCGTATCAGTTTTAATTTGTTGGATGGCGGCATCAATGCGCGGCACGGCAGAAAAGTGTAATCCAGTTCATCCAGCAGGGGAGGGACCCTTTGGGGCTTGCCGTCGTTGGAGGGGGCGGGGGCGGTCTCGGCAACTCCCTTGGGCGAATCGTAAATGTCGTGGACGAGTAAAATCTTCTTGGACGCAAAGGGCAGGCCGGGCGTCAAGGTCGGGAAAATAAATGCGTTCACAAAATTGAAATGGCCGATCAGGTCGTGTCCGGCGTAATAGGAATACGGGCGCTTCTCAAAGTCATCGCCACGGATCACGCCGAACAGAAAAATCACGTTGTATCCCTGCGCACGGATTCGGTTGTACATGTCCTCACTGCCCAGGTTTTCCCGGTACGCCTTGCTGGGATAAAACACCGCCAGCGTTTTCTGTCCGGGTTTTATATCTTTCTGGATTTTCTTGGCTTGGTATTCGGCGAGCCGGGGAATGATGGCCTGCTCACTATTCGGGCTGGATTTAATAGTGGTTTCGATCTCCCCCCTCGATTCGCCACAGTTGAAGACCATCAAGTCGACTAATTCATTGAGCCATGGGGAGATGGCATCTATCGAAACCTTTGGGAAAACCTCATCTGGACTCCCAGATGCGATTAGCCTTTTTTTTAACCCTTTACTCTTTTTGTAGAAAAGGTCCTTTAGCATAATTTGCAAATAGCGAAGGTGAGAAGAAAACTAAAGAGCTAATTGGGTCGGAAACCCAAAATAATTTATCACAATTTAAAGAAACTTATTTGAATTTTAGATTATTAAAGATGCCTTGGGAAGAGGGTAATTATTGAGATTTGTCAATATGCCCTCTTTCGGCTGATTTTTGTGCTCCATTTGGTTTTAAATTGGAATAGTTAATAATGGCGTGAACCTTTTGCAATTCGGGCGGTAGTGTGCCATATCTGCTCTGGGTAATTGCTATTGCATTTTGCGGAGCGGAATTGACGCATTCTCGGTTAAACCGACAATCTACCAGATTGACCCGCTTCAGCTGATCCGTGGAAAGGATTTCCCGAAGAACGGCATGGGTCATTTGAAAGATATGTTCCGGGTTAGCCATTGTTGCAGGCATAAACTCACGGTCTATTTGCTGGCCATCATAATGGCGGCCAAATTTAGGGCGAATGATATGTATCTCCCGCTGGTTCCAGAAGTTATTATTGGAAATTAATTTGCGGTAGGTATTTCGCATGTTATTTATCTCTATTGCCGAATCTGTAACCTGGAGTCGGCTCAAAGATATTTGGTTTATGGAAAATATTGTTATTAGTATCAATATGGTTAACGATTCGATCCAGTGTATGTTTTTATCTGAGTAGTACTTTTTGATGTATTTATGTCCGTAAGACAATAAAATTCCGAAGGAAAGAATTAGGAAGAAATGGATCGGTAGCATATGACGATATGCAGCGCCTGGGAAATGACTTAACAGCCATGGAGAAATTGAGGCGATTAGGACTATTGGTACGCTCACCAAATACAAAATTACGGAAAAAAAGCTTCTGGAAGGTTTACAGCCAAGCTGTTGCTCTTCGTATAGCATTATGCCGGCAGGGGAGAATAGAATTAGGATGGAGAGCCAAGTTGGAATTTGGTGAAAACTGGCTAGTGGCATGCGTGTTAGTTCGTTTAGGATTAAAAATAATTTCGTCTTCAATTCATTAAAGTCTGTTGTTATGTCTAGCCGGTAATTCTTAAGATCAGGAATGGTTTTGCCTAATTGCTCGGCAAACAAGATGCCGGTTTTTACAATCAGGTAATAGGTCAATGCGGAAACAAAATAAAAAATAAAGAGTTTTACGCATAGATGCACTTTGATGGAAAGTGGTGTCTCTGGACGAAATGCAGAATAAATAAATAATAGTGGAATTATGGCAAATGCAAAAATTGGGTAAATGAGACAGGCTGATATAAAAAGAATACCGCCCACCCCGAGGTCAAGATAGTATCTTTTGGATTTTGGCTTTGTGATACCTCTTGATACGAAGTGAAATGATAATAAGGAAATTGCCAAAGAAATCAATACGGGTAAGCCAGTAAGGCCCTGATAATACATGAAAGCCCAACCCGGCAGGAGCGCAACCATAACCGCTAGAAGGGTTGCGATACGCCAGGAATTAACTATATTTATTAGAAGATTTCTTAAAAGTATGACAGATAAAACTACGGCTGTGAGAGTGATAACCCTGAGCGGTCTAAAATCGCTGATCTTCTCTACCAAGGTATGTTCTGCGCACTCCCCGATCCAGACCAGCCAACGTCCCGTTAAAAAGTAAAATTTGGATGCTTCGGGGTAGCAAGCCCTCCATCGTTCTACAGGGTGTCCTGGATCGAGACTATATTTGAAGGCGCGCCACTGATCCTGTGGGACATAGTCACCAGCTATAGTTGGATAATATGCTGCGACAACCAAGGCCATGGCAAAAAATATGCAAAAGGTTTTAGTTCTATTGTGGGGGGTAGCGGTAGTTGTATTTGTAGGAGTGTTTTCCTGCATCTGGGCTGTCCATGCAAAAATCTTAACGATATCTTATCACCGCCAAAATCACAACGCGCGGATAAGCTGAAAATATTAACCGCCTCCCAGGTTGATTAATTCTGTCGCCCAGGGAGAAAATAAATGAGAAATCTCTTTTGAGGATTCAGAAGCTTTTAAATCCTTGGTTTTTTTGAATAAG
>JAOUPX010000110.1 GCA_029879645.1 Nitrospinota bacterium | reverse complement strand
CCCGGGCTCATTCAAAAAATCTATGGCAGGGATAAGGCTACCGGTTATGCCTGCGGCATATACTTTTTTGAGTCCGAAAAAGCCCTGGAGGATTTTGCCGGGTCGGAGCTGGCCAGGACCATTCCTGAGGCCTATGAAGTGGTGGAAATAAGAAAAGAGGTTTACGAATGCATGTTTTCATTGAAGCCGGAGCAGGGGCCTCTGCCACGATAAATCAATGGTATTTGAAGCAAGTGGAGGCTCAGGAAAAAGTCTGAGGTAAGCATAGGGAGCCTGGCCCTTCGCCAGCAATTTGCCTCCTGCCGAGAGGTTGGCGGGGCGGGGGGAATCGAACCCTCGTCCGAAAGGCGACTATTTATTTCCATGACAATCAGCAAATCTTTTTTTACTACCACAGTGACACAATCTATTTGGCCCCATGGTTCTCCCCCATGCTGTCTCGGGCACCTCATCTACGGGAGAAATACTAATATTGGTAACTGCGGTTTTTGAATTGGGCTGAAGAAATACAAGATCAGGCATAATTTGCTCCCAAGTAGAACCATAAGGATGGTATTCACTTTGAAAACATTTATCCGTTTCAACGGGAACATTAACAATGGTTAAATCCTTTCCCACGGTCCCTCCGGTTACTGGCCTATCAGCCATTTTCCTGACAATACCCATGGCCTTATTTCTAATATGCTTAGGATTGCTTTTATTAATTAAGTCACTCATTAATTCATTATCCTCCTCTTTTGTCATGGCCTTCCAAGCACCTACCCTCCTAATTAATGCATCTGTACTCTTCTTCTTTTCTGGGTTCTGATATTGAACGGAAATTTTGAATTGATCCCACGCTTCTTCACTTTCCTCTTGGTTTTCAGTGTCTTGGAAATTTGAAACTACACATACATTGATTAGAGGAATTCCATCTACATAAAAATATCCAGAAAACATCACAGTAAGCCTTTTATTCTTTTTCAATACAAATTTTAAATCTCTGTGGGTCCTAAAAGTATCCGTAGCTATGTCGGAAAATTTGTGGCAAATTGCTGCTATCCCTAAATCTGTATCACCACATTGAATTAATGAGTCTATGATCCAACTTTGCGTATTAAAACTTCTTGCTTGCGCAAGTCCAGTATATCCAATACCAAAACGGCCATTTCGACAAAATAACATAGTTGCTTTGTTTGAATCAGGCTTATAAATACTGCCGTCCTCATTTGTTAACTGGCGGTCAGATATTTGAATAACCTGCTGATCGTTTGCAAGAGTTAATATTATTGTCATATTGGTTTTTGAAAGTATTTCTTTATTATTGAGCTTGATGAGGTTTAAATGGAGTAATAACAATTTATTGTTACTTTGCCCTCAAAGCCATGGGGATAATCGTTGACGGGACCACCTAAGATATTTCATCAATTCAATATTAGTTTTCTCGGCGCTAAAACTTTCGCATTTAAATTCTTGGCTATCATAAAAATCCAAATCTGAAAACCAATCTAAATATTCTTGGTGCTGGGGATGATTAGAGTCCGATATTCCCTCGCAGAAATCATAATAACCATAAGACCCGCCAACATCCTCAGGGGGGCAGGAGCGCTCACCCTCCAAGCAAGTTAAGTTGACCTCAATGTCGGGGTTTGAATAATTCCTGTTTTCAAGAATGACTTCATGCTCCCAATAATCTCCAAAATCGTAAAGATACTGAAACTTTCCTCCCTTCCTATTAATTAAGTCTCCAAGGATATGTTTTCCCACTTCAGCCCCTTGTGTGCTATCCGCCGGATTTTCCGTATACACCTTCCCATCAATCAAGAATTCATATAAATGGTAATCCTTCCAGCCCATAATTATCTGAATTACATCATGCAGACGATCTAATGTGATAGTTGTAGGCACAATAAAACGCCGCCAGATTTTTGGTTCAATTTCCTTTAAAGAAATTTTCAGCAAAAATATTTTTTGATTCATTCCAAACTCTTTAACAAAGGGATAGGCGCTACCTTGCTATGATTTTACACCTTTTGGGAGCTTTAATGAAAGGAGGTAAAATCCCGAGTAACCTCTGGAGACTTTGGGTCCAGCGTCACGCTGGGCAAAATTCGCCCTCCGCGTAGGAGCGGAGTAATTGGTGGAGGCGGGGGGAATCGAACCCCCGTCCGAAAGTCGTCAACGCAAAGCGTCTACATGCTTAGTTTGCTCTTTGGGATCTCGTTCAGACTACTCCAGCAAACAGGATTTCATCCGAACCAGTCTCTCGATCACCAAGTACCCCCGAGACGCTGGGCACTCAGCTCGTTCGCTAAAATGACGTTCTTCTAAACCTCACGAACCAAAGAATAGAGAACGGTAACCAGGTAAAACTTAATTTACGCGGCTACTGCAACTTCATAATCGTTGGCGATTATGGTTTTGTACCGTTTTTTAACGGGCCAACGGCACCCCGTGCATGCAACTCTGGTCTCAATACTCCCGTCGAATCCAGATCGCCCCCATAAAATGAGGTATGTAGTTGGGGAATATCTACCCATCTATAATATAACATTCCCCCTCGGGGAATGCCAACGAAGTCCCTACCTTTTAAAGGTCCGAGCAAACACCCTTTTCCCTTTGGAAATAGAGAGCTTTGCATAATACCCGGCTTTCGATATTCCTCCCCTTGCAGAGGGGAGGATGCAGGTGGGGTGCGGTTTTCGTAATAAAGTAAAAACCTCCCCTGTATCCCCTCCTTCGCAAGGAGGGGAATATGAGTTGTTTTCTATATTCTATGCTTATACAAGGGTCTCTTGGAAAAATGGGGGTTACGCGCCAATGTATTTGAACGACAGGTGCACGCGGGCGCGGTAGGCGACGACTTTGCCGTTTTCCACCTTCATGTCCAGTTTGCTGATTTCCGCGATGCGCAGGTCGTCCAGCGATCTTGCGGCGGTTTCCACCGCGTGCCGGGCGGCGTCTTCCCACGATTTCTCACTGGTACCCACCAGTTCGATGACTTTGTATACGCTTTCAGGCATGATGGCCTCTCCTGATTAAAGGTTAAAAACCGGTGCCATAAATATAGGTTTCAAACGTAAAAACGCCCCTCTTTTTTTACTCCTGCTGATTTTGGAGCCCGGAAAGATTCATGCTTCAGCATCCCCCGGAAAAAACGGGAGACCTCACACTGGTGGACTCGATGGGATAAACCTCCCCCAAATGATAATGCACCAGCTCCAGTTTGCAGTCCCCCAGAATCTGACCCGGCAACTCTTTCATCAGCGTATTAAAACATTCCAGAGCATCGACATAATTATTGAAAGTCTGATGCCCCGGTTCGCTCAGAGTCTCGATGGTATAATCCTCGTCTTCAATATCCCACAGCCAAATGCGAACCAGATAGTGGCTGAACGAATGAAAGGGATGAGGCAACCGGAACCCTGTTTGAAGGCGGGCCTCCAGAAAATCCCGTGCTGTATGGATTTCGCCATCATACACATATTTATACATGGCTTACCTCCATAGTCAGCGGCAACAGGCCACTCTTAAAATTGCCCCTCTATAGGTTAAAGAGCCTCAAATGCAGCAGATTATTCTGTTAAAACGTCATAAGGGAGTTTAAATAACAGGAGAATATGTTCGCGAAGTGGGCTTGGGGGTGAAGGCGGCAGTTATCGGCGCGGAACAACTACCATTGCCAATCGGCGACCGGGGGAAGCAGGATTTGGGTGCCGAGGTCATAGGTTTCCCCCTGATAAAAATGAACCAGTTCCAGTTTCAGGTCCTGCTCGATTTCGCTCGGGAAAAATTCGGTCAGCGTGTTGAAGCAGACCAGCGCTTCATCGTAGGCATTGAAAACCTGGTGGCCGGGGGGATTAAGAATCTCGATGGAAAATTCCCGGTCCGCATCATCCCATTGCCAGAGGCGCACCACATAATGGCTGACCGCGGAATGGATCAGCGGCAGGGATAACCCGGCCTTGTTGTGGGCTTCAAAAAAATCACGCGCGGTATGGACTTCGCCTCTGTAGGTATATTTATACATTGTGCCTGCCACGGAACAAACGGAATGAAAACCTTTCACTCGCCGACGCGAGCACCGAACACCAAGGCCAAATAGTAATAAAAATCGGATGAAGGCGCAAGCGGAAGCCACAGGCGATTATATTTATCCGTTTAGAATCAACTGGTTATGGCTCCATGGCCAGTATCGGCGGAAAAAGAATCCTGGACTGAAGGATGCGGATTTGACCCAGGTGATGCTGTACCAATTCCAGCCGGGTCTCTTCCGTGCTTTCCTCGGGATAGTCCAGAGCCAGGGCATTATAGCAATCAAGGGCATCTTCATACTTTTTAAATACCTGATGTCCCGGCGGGTCGAAAACCTCGACGGAATACTCTTTATCCGCTTCGTCCCATTGCCACAGGCGAATAATGAAATGATTGACCGGATCAATCCCCTCCGGCAGGGCAAAATCTGCTAGCCGGACTGCGTCATGCAACCCTGCAACTGTATGAATCTCTTTATTATGTATATATTTACGCATCTAGATCGCCTCCTTTCCCAAGACCAAGGGACCTCTCCTTACTCATAATATAAAACCCTGACCGCCGGCCGGCACTTTTTATTATGAAGAAATTTCGGATGAATCCAAAGTCGTGTGGATATGTTAAATTAGGCGTTCCTAAAAAGGCAAAACCGCAGGGAGGTTAAATTCATTCAAACGGAGGTCAAAATGTTTTCAGGGCTGGATATTGAAAAACTGGTGGATGTTTATGTGATTCCCTGGTCCATTAATATAGCGTTGGCAATCGTCGTTTTTGTGGTGGGTCGGTGGGTTGCCAAAGGGCTGGTTAAGGTACTCGAACGGCTTCTGGTCAGAGCTAAAGTGGACTCGATGCTGGTCGAGTTCATCGGATCGATAGCCAGCGCCGCGTTGCTTCTCTTTGTCATTATCGCCGCGCTGGATATGCTGGGCGTCAATACCACTTCACTGATCGCCATGTTAGGTGCGGCGGGTTTGGCCGTGGGCCTGGCGCTTCAGGGTTCACTGCAGAATTTTGCTTCGGGAGTCCTGTTGATCATATTTCGTCCATTCCAGGTAGGTAATTATATTGATGCAGGAGGGATATCCGGTACGGTCGAAAAAATCACCATTTTCAACACCATCATGCTGACTCCGGATAACCGGGAAATCGTTGTTCCCAATGGTGCTGTTTACGGCGGGACCATCACCAATTTCTCAGCGCGGGAAACCCGAAGGGTGGACCTGGTGTTTGGCATCGGTTATGGCGACGATATCAAAAAGGCCAGGGACATTATGATGCAGACCATGGAGGCCGATGAGCGCATCCTGAAAGACCCCGCCCCGGTGGTGGCCGTTTCCGAACTGGCCGACAGCAGTGTCAACTTTGTGGTGCGGCCCTGGGTCAACGCAGGCGACTATTGGGCGGTCAAATGGGATTTAACGGAAAACATCAAGCTGGCGTTCGATGCCAACGGTGTCTCCATTCCGTTCCCGCAAATGGATGTGCATATGGATCAGGCGGCATAACGGAAGGGTTGCTTTTGAGGTTTTATCCCTTATCCTAAGCATTAGCCCCTTTTTGCGTATTATAGGTTCAGGGAAATGAGAGAATTTCTGGTTTACATATCTATTACTGGAATCCTTTTGTTCGGCTCCGTTTTCAGCCTTACATATATGGATCCGGAAAGGATTGAGCAATCGGCCAAAGGCTGGGTGGCGCAGGAGATCGAAAGAAAAATTAAAAGCGATTTTCCTCAGCTCTTTACACCGGAGAAAAAAGAGCAAGGTGCGAAGGTTCTTCAAAAGCTTCAAGGTCATCTAGAGAAGAAAATTGTTAAACTGCGCGAAATACTTTTTTCCGATTTGCCCGACCGTATTGCTGAATCTGTAGCCCGATCTTGTACTTGCCGTATGCAAGGTCAGGATCGTGAAGAGATTCACAGGAAATATGAGGATACCAGGAGTTTTGTTAAAGGTTTGGTGGTGGTGGTTTTAAAAAGCGGAATAGATAAGAGCCTGATTCTGGTGGACCGTGCGGAGGATCTGATTCAAGGGCATTACTTAAATATTATTGAAAAACTCATGCTCGATATTCGAATTTTCTCCGGGACGAACACCCTTCTTTTTCTTCTTATACTGTCAATCATGATAATCAAAAGAGATCAAGAGCGACCCTTAATGGTGGCAGGCGGCCTTTTAACAGTAGTTACTTTAGTGAGTGCGGGGATTTATGTTTTTGGCCAGAATTGGTTCTACACTCTGATGTTCAACAACTATATGGGATGGGGATACGTAACGCTGGTAGGGGTGATTTTAGCCTTTCTTTTGGATGTAATATTTAACAAAGGAAGAGTCAGTAAAATTATTATGAAAGGCTTGGAAGTTATTATAACTCCGCTTGGAGGTGTCTGTCCTTAATAAGATTCTTTAAATTTAAACAATCCGTGCCCGTTGTTCCAGCCAGGCGACGCCTTTGGCCAGCAGGAGGGTCAGGGCCAGGTAGGTCAGCGCGATATAAGTATACGTCTCGAAATAATTGAAGTGGCGGGTGGCGTATTCGTTGGCCACCCGCAATATATCGGAAATGGCCAGCACCGAGACCAGGCTGGTATCCTTCAGCATGCCCAGCGTCTGATTACCGACGGCGGGGACGATGGTCCGCATCGCCTGCGGCAGAATGATCTGGAACATGGCCTGGCGTTCGTTCATACCAAGAGTGCGTGCCGCCTCTCCCTGTTCCCTCGGAATGGCCTCCACCCCGGCGCGAAAGACATCTGCCATATACGCCCCGTAGCAGAAGCCGAACCCCGCCACCGCCGCCGCCAGTTTGGGGATGCTGAAAAATTCTCCCAGCGCATAATAGATGTAGAAAAGCAGTACCAGCAAAGGAATGCCGCGCAGGATTTCGGTGTAGAGCGACGCCGCCATCAACACCGCTTTGTTGCGCGACAACTTGGCGAGTCCCACCCCCAGGCCGACAGCGATGGCCGCCGCGCTTCCCAGAATCGTTACTCCCAAAGTGTAGGCGATTCCGGTTGGCAGTAATTTCAAAAGCGCCAGGTAACCGCCTTCGACTTCACGCGCCAGAAAAACTTCCTGCGCGGGCAGATACACGAGGAACGCGAAGCTGAGCAGAACCGCCGCGTTCCAGCCCCAGTGGGTCATCGTATTGGCGTGAGCCGGTTTGGAAGTTTCCATAATTTATAGACTATTTAGCACACGGGAGGAGGTTGCCATAAAGTATCTCCCCTCCCTCCAAAGGAGGGGTTGGGGGTGGTTGATGACGGTTCCTCTTTCCTGAATCTAAACACAGATTCTTCACTCCACTACGTTCCGTTCAGAATGACAATCTGCATCATTCTGTCATTCTGAGCGATAGCGAAGAATCTATGTTTTACTCTTCTGCTCATAATTGAGCATCTAAATGTTCAGATGAGCGCCATCGCAAAGGTCTCTGTATCGAGTCGCCTTATCCCGCCGTCGGTTGCTCGCCGGTCGCCGGGATCACCGCCGCCTGGCCGAGATCCCATTGCTGATGCAAACGCTCCACTGTGCCGTTGGCTAACAGATTATTCAGCGCCTTATTGATGGTCTGGATCAAGGCCGGTTTATCCGGGCGCACGGCGATGCCGTAATATTCGTCCGTCAGAATTTCTCCCGCCATTTTGATTTTTTCGAATACGGGTTTGTCTTTATTTTTGTAATACAAAGTACCGGTACTTTCGCCGATCACCGCGTCCAGTTCGCCCTTGATCAAATCCTGAACGGCATGTCCATACGATTCGTATCCCACGTTACGGATGGCGGGATGATCATTCAGAAAAAAATAGGCGGTGGTTCCGCGTTGCGCTCCCACCATCATGTTGTTTTTAAGCAGATCGTCCATCGTGGCGATCCCTTCCGTTTCCTTGCGCACGACGATGGCGAGGCCGCTTTTCAGGTAGGGGATGCTGAAGCCCATTTTCTTTTTACGTTCTTCCAGAATGGTGATGGAGCTGATGGCCGCATCATATTTGCCGGTGGTCAGTCCGCCCAGCAGGCCCGCCCATTCCACGTTGACCATTTCGATTTGCATCCCGGCTTCTTTTGCAATGGCTTCCATCAGCGCCCTGTCGAAACCGTCGATCTGACCCTGATCGTTCATGAACGACATCGGCACCAGGGTGGCGTCGGTCGCCACGGTGATTTTTTTCGGCGCGCTTCCCGAATCCCCGCAGGCCGGCAGAAGGGCCGTCAGGAGAGCCAGAAAAACCGCATATATAAATGAAGAGATACGTGGATAAGAAGACATAAAGGTTAATTCCTTTTAGTGTTCAAACAGGTAGACATCTTTTTCATCAAATCCGATAACCACCGCATCACCGGAGTTCCAGACCGAACGCTCATCGTGCGGCATTTGCACATTCAGGATACATTGATTGTTTAACTGCACCCGGTACTGAATGCGGTTGCCGAAAAACAGTTTCTTCATAACTTGACCGGCTAGCTGGTTGGCGCCTTCCTTCCGTTCCCGCTCCAACAGAACCAACCGCTCGGGTCTCAGATAACAGTGCAGCTGCGTATTGATTTCGTGTGAGGTATCGGACAGCGCAGTCAGTGTGCCCGCTTCACCGAGAGAAAGGGTGACGCGGTTGCCGGTGTGTCGAAGCACGGTGCCTGGCAGGCGGTTGATCTTGCCCAGAAACGAAGCGGTGAACGGATCGGCCGGTTGATCGTAAAGCGCTTGCGGGGTACCCACCTGCAGAAAACTGCCGCCTTCCAGAATACTCATGCGGTCGGCCAGACTCATTGCTTCCTCCTGATCGTGGGTGACGAACAGGAAGGTGATGCCGAAGGCGCGCTGTATATCCATCAATTCCTCGCGCAGGTTCTGGCGCAGGCTTTCGTCGAGTGCCGACAGCGGTTCGTCCAGCAGGAGGACTTTGGGTTTGTTGATGACCGCACGCGCCAGCGCCACCCTCTGCGATTCACCGCCGCTCAATTGACCCGGCCAGGCATCGCCTAATTCCGTCAGTCGGGTGACTTCGAGCAGTTCATTAATTTGCGATTCGATGTCGCTTTCCGGGATTCCGCGGACGCGCGGGCCGACGGCGATATTGTCGTAAACGTTCATATGAGGAAACAGGGCGTGACGCTGGAAGATGAAGCCGACCGGACGCTGTTCGATGGGTAGCGCACCCACATCCTGTCCGTCGATCGTGATGCGGCCGCGGTCGGGTTGATCGAACCCGGCAATCAGGCGGAGCAGGGTGGTTTTGCCGCATCCGCTCCGGCCCAGAAGGACGAACCGTTCCCCCTCTTCGATGGTGAGGGAGCAATCTTCCAGCACCGCCCTGGCGCCAAACGATTTGAAGATTCCTTCCAGTCGAACCACGAGACCCCCTTTGCCGAAACATTGTATAAAAATTTGTTTAACAGGGCATGGATAATTTTTTCGGAACCGGCCTAAGGGGCCCTGAATCAGCGCATTTGAAAATCAACGTTCCCAGTCGGCCCGCTCTCCCGGAACCACACGGAACATCGGATGGGGTTGAACCCGTTTGACTGCGCGCAGTTTGTCATAACGTTCCGGATCGCGGACTTCGAGTTTGCGCAACAGGTGATTGGTTTCAAATTGAATTTGCCCGCGTGTGA
>JAOUPX010000109.1 GCA_029879645.1 Nitrospinota bacterium | reverse complement strand
AACCCCCCTTACAGGGGGGAATTTATAACCACCCCCAGCCCCCTCCTTTGGTAGAAGGGGAGTTCATTGTTCATGTGTGGCCAATGCGGTTTTGCTTTGATGCGCTAAATTCCTTGTGTCGATTGACTTTACCTCTTTTGTCTGATAAATATCCGGCTTATAAGTGCTTTGTTTTTGGAGTTTTAATGCCTGACTTGCTAATAGAGATCGGTACGGAAGAAATCCCCGCCGGGTACATCGAGCCGGCGCTGGCGGACATGGGCCGTAAACTGGCGGAGTTTTTCGACAAGGGCCGCGTGGCCGCGGGCACGCCGCAAGTGATGGGCACCCCGCGCCGTCTGGTGGTGCATATCCCGGATGTCGACTCTCGCCAGAAAGACGTGGTCGAGACCTATCAGGGTCCCAACGTCAAGGTGGCGTACGACGCCGACGGCAATCCCACCAAGGCCGCCATCGGTTTCGCAAAAGGTAAGGGAGTGGACATCGCCGACCTCACCACCGAGACCACGGCCAAAGGTGAGGTGATCTGCGCCAGGGTCGAGATCAAGGGCCAGTCGACGGTTTCCATACTCAATGAATACCTTCCGCAGTGGATCGCCGATATCTCCTTTCCCAAAAAGATGCGGTGGGGATCGCGCAAGATTCCGTTCGTGCGCCCGGTGCACTGGGTAGCGGCGCTGTTCGACGGCAAAAAACTGAAATTCGAGTTCGAGGGCATCAAGGCCGGCAACACTTCGCAGGGCCATCGCTTCCTCAATCCGCAAAAATTCAAATTCGACAGCCTCAAAAGCTATCTCAGTGAATGTAAAAAGCACAAGGTCATGGTCGATCCGGCAGAGCGCCGCCAATCCATCCTGGACCAGATCAAAGCCATCGCCAAAGAGGTGAAGGGTGAGGTGAGGGAGGACCCCGATCTGCTGGATACCGTAACCCATCTCGTCGAGTTCCCGGTAGCGGTGCGGGGCGAGTTCGACAAGGCCTATCTGGAATTGCCGAAGGAGTTACTGGTCATCACCATGAAGGTGCACCAGAAGTATTTCCCGGTATGGAAGGGCGATCAGCTCCTGCCGTACTTCATCACCATCAGCAATATGCAGGCGAAGGGCAAAGACATCCCGCGCGGCAACCAGCGCGTACTGAAAGCACGGCTGGAGGACGCCCGGTTTTTCTACGACGAGGACCGCAAGCGCAAGCTGGAGGATTTCGTCGAGGAGCTGAAAGGCGTCGTGTTCCAGAAAGATCTCGGCACTTCATATGAAAAGCTGATGCGTATTGTGACTTTGACCGGAACGATTGCGCAGAAGGTCTGCCCGGAATCGGAAACGACGGCGAAACGCGCCGCGTTGCTGTCGAAGGCCGATCTGGTATCGCAGATGGTATTCGAGTTCCCGGAACTGCAGGGCATCATGGGCGGATATTATGCTGAACATTCCGGAGAAGGCCCGGAAGTGGCGCTGGCCATCAAGGAACATTACCGGCCTGCGTTTGCCGGAGACGCCGTGCCCTCCTCCCCGGCAGGAGCCGTGGTGGCGGTGGCCGACAAGCTGGATACCATCGTCGGCTGTATCGGCGTCGGATTGATCCCATCCGGTTCGGAGGACCCGTACGCGTTGAGGCGTCACGCCCTGGGCATCATGCAGATATTGAGTGAGTACGATTTCAGTCTCGATCTTGCGTGGTTGATCGACAGGGGAATTCAAACGCTGGGTAAAAAGGCCCGGCTGTCCCATGAAGAAATTTTCGGCCACTGCAAAGCGCTGTTCAGTCAGCGCTTCAAGTCGATGCTGGCCGGCGAGGGATATGAGTACGATGTGATCGACGCCGTTCTCGCGACTCAGATTTCATCGTTCAAAAATGCGGAGGGGAAAGTCCAGGCCCTGTCCGAATTGAAGAAGCAGGATTACTTTGAAGATCTGGCAACCGCCTTTAAACGTGTGAATCGTATTATTGAAGGCGATGTGCCGGCGAGCATCAAGCAGGAATTGCTGAAGGAAGAAGCGGAAAAGGCCTTGTTTAGGAAATTTGAAGAGATCCATTCCACCGTTAAGGACCACACCCTGGCGGGACAATATTCCGAAGCCCTGGCCAAAATAGTCGAGATCAAAGGAGAGGTGGACGATTTCTTCGATCATGTGATGGTCAACGTGGACGACGCGGCGCTCAAGGCCAACCGCATGGCTCTTCTTAAATCGATTGCCGATCTGTTTTCTCCGCTGGCGGACTTTTCGAAGATCGTTCCCAAGAAAAATTAAAAAAATCTGCTTCCTTATAGCAGGAAAGGCATCATTATAACTGGTGAACGGTTATACTGTGTTTTTAAGCTGACCACCTGACACGGAGCGAACGAAATTCATCCATGATACATAAATACGTTTACTTTTTTGGCGCCGGACAGACCGAGGGCAAAGCGGAAATGCGCGAACTGCTCGGCGGCAAAGGCGCCAACCTCGCCGAAATGGCAAATCTCGGTATTAATGTCCCCCCCGGTTTCACCATCACGACCGAAGCCTGCACTTACTATTTCCAGAAAAAGCAAAAGCTTCCGCCTTCGTTGTGGAACGAAGTGCTGGATAACTTGAAGACCCTGGAACAGGTCATGGGCAAGCAATTCGGCGGCACCGAAGAACCCCTGCTGGTGTCCGTGCGGTCCGGTTCCCGAGCCTCCATGCCGGGGATGATGGATACGGTGCTCAATCTCGGTCTCAATCCCGACACGTTGACCGCGCTGGCCGGAAAAACCGGCAACGGGCGGTTTGCCTACGATTGTTACCGCCGCTTCATCGCCATGTTCGGCAATGTGGTACTGGGTATCGGGAGCGAGCATTTTGAGCAAATTCTGCACCAGAAAAAAGCCAAACAGAAAGTCGAGTTCGATACCGAGCTGGGAGTCGGCGACCTGAAAGTGGTGATCAAGGATTTTAAAGCGCTGGTCAAGCGCAAAACCGGCAATCCGTTTCCCGACAAGCCGATCGACCAGCTCCGCATGGCTGTGGAGGCGGTGTTCAATTCATGGAACACCGATCGGGCCGTCACCTACCGGCGTCTGAACCGGATACCCGACGATTGGGGCACGGCCGTCAATGTGCAGGCGATGGTGTTCGGCAACATGGGACCGAGCTCGGCCACCGGTGTTGCCTTTACACGAAACCCGGCTACCGGCGATAAGGAATTTTACGGCGAGTACATGATCAATGCCCAGGGCGAGGACGTGGTGGCGGGCATCCGCACCCCGAATCCCATCGCTCAATTGGAAAAGGACATGCCGGAGGTGTTCGAGACCTTGACCAGCGTCTACAAAACGCTGGAAAACCATTACAAGGACTTGCAGGACATCGAGTTCACCGTGCAGGAGAACCAGCTGTACATGCTCCAGACCCGTGCTGGCAAGCGTACCGCCGCCGCCGCGATCAAAGTGGCAGTGGATATGGTGAATGAAGGATTGATCAGCAAGCAGGAAGCCATCCAGCGTGTTCCGGCCACGCAGGTGGATCAGATTTTTCATCCGATGGTGGATCCGACCGCCAAGGTCGAGGTGCTGGGCAAAGGATTGGGTGCCTCACCGGGAGCAGCCACGGGCAAGGTGGTGTTCACTCCCGAACAGGCCATGGAGATGTCCAAAAAGAAAGAGCGCGTCATTCTGGTGCGTACCGAAACCTCGCCGGAGGATATTCACGGAATGAGCGTGGCTCAGGGCATTTTGACGGCCAAGGGCGGAATGACCTCGCATGCCGCAGTGGTCGCCCGGGCCATGGGCAAACCTTGCGTTTCCGGATTGGGCGACCTGCAGGTGGAACCGCGCAAAAAACGGGCTTCGCTCAATGGTGTGGTTCTCAAGGAATTCGATTCCATCACCCTCGACGGGTCCACGGGGAAAGTGATGCGGGGCCAGGTTCCGCTGACCAAGCCCCGCGTGACCAGTTATTTCCGGCAATTGATGAGCTGGGCCGACAAGATGCGCGTGCTCAATGTCCGCGCCAACGCTGATACCCCGCACGACGCATCGGTCGCGCGGGAATTCGGCGCGCAGGGCATCGGACTGTGCCGTACCGAGCACATGTTCTTTGACGAGGAACGCATCCTGCTGGTACGCAAGATGATCGTTTCCGACAAGGCCAAGGTGCGGGAAGAAGCCATCAAAAAACTTTTGCCCATTCAACGCACCGATTTCACTCACATTTTCAAAGTGATGAACGGTTTGCCGGTGACCATCCGCCTGCTGGATCCGCCCCTGCACGAGTTTCTGCCGGGCGCTCCTGAGGAAATCAAAGTTCTGGCCAAGCAGATGCGCATCCCGGCCACCCGGCTGGCG
Source organism: Nitrospinota bacterium (assembly GCA_029879645.1). Lineage (GTDB taxonomy): Bacteria > Nitrospinota > Nitrospinia > Nitrospinales > Nitrospinaceae > SZUA-226. The sequence goes on along the minus strand of JAOUPX010000109.1, from coordinate 5,319 downwards.
AAGCAAATTGAATCCATGAAAGAACAGAACCCGATGCTGGGACTACGCGGCTGTCGCCTGGGTATCGTCTTCCCCGATATTTACGAAATGCAGGTGCGGGCCATCATCGAGGCGGCGGTCAAACTGGTTAAAAAGGGGAATAAGGTACTGCCGGAAATCATGATTCCGCTGGTCAGTCACGTCAACGAATTCAGGCTAGTCCGCGAGCGCATTGATACCGTGGCTAAGGATGTGATTGATAAGGCTGGCGTGAAGGTGGATTACAAGGTTGGCACCATGATCGAACTGCCCCGCGCTGCTGTCACCGCCGGTGAGATTGCCCAGGAAGCCGATTTCTTTTCTTTCGGCACCAACGATCTGACACAGACGACCCTGGGCCTGAGCCGGGATGATGCCGGGACATTTCTGTCTCATTATCTGGAAATTGGTGTTCTATCGGAAGACCCGTTCGTCAGTGTTGATCAGAACGGAGTCGGGGCCCTGGTGGCCATGGCGATTGAGAAAGGCCGCGCCGCCAATAAAAAACTGCATCTCGGAGTGTGTGGAGAGCACGGCGGCGACCCGGCCTCGATCGAGTTTTTCCATTCATTGGGCCTGGATTATGTGAGTTGTTCGCCGTTCCGCGTACCCACCGCCCTGCTTTCCGCCGCGCAGGCGGCGGTCCGCACTCCCCTCCCGTAACCCGCGCCTTTTCCCCCAGTTAGGGGGAAAATCCGGTTGACTTCCCCCCGGCCTGCAATCATAATTGACCCATTCATTTTTAGTGTGGACATCAGTCCGGCCTGCGGGTGTGCGTTGCTTGATGCTGGTTCGCCCCGGCCGGGATTTTTATGGCGTCAAACCATTCATCGAAGCAGTGTTAACTGCTTGATAATAAGGTATTTGGAGGTTTGAATGAACGTGGCAATCACCGGGATCACCGGCATGGTCGGGTCCCATTTGATCAAAAAACTGTGTGAAGACAATCGAGAAGGGGGAACGCCCAATGTACGGGCCCTGATCCGCGAAGGCAGTGTGGTCGATCATCTCAAGGCGTTTGAAGATGTGGATTATGTGATCGGCGGGCTGGAGGACAAGGAATCGCTGGCCAAACTGGTTGACGGCATGGATGTGCTGGTTCACCTGGCGCACTATCCCGGTCCGGTGCAAACCGCGGACGAACTGGTTAAAGTCAATGTGAACGGCACTTTCGATCTTCTGGAGGCGGCGCGCAAGGCGCGGGTCAAGCAGGTGGTGTTCATGAGTTCCTGTACCGTATTCGGCCAGATACTTCCGACGGTCGATGCCGAGCATCCGCTTGATGAATCGCATCCGGTGATGCCGGGCAGCCTGTACGGCGCGATCAAGTCATCCATTGAAGCATTTTGCTTCTTTTACCAAAGGAGCCGTGCGTTTGATATTACGATTTTGCGTCCGGTGACCATTTATGGAGTCAAACCGCAAATCGACAAATCCGAATGGTTCAATACCATCGATTACCTGGCGACCAATTACAACGTCGACCTGAAAGGAAGCACCAAGTACGTATCGGTCTATTCGGTGACTCAGGCGTTGGACAAAGTGATCGGGAACAAGGATTGCTCAAGCAAAATTTATCATTTGATCGACGGTCATATTCACAATCTGGATCTGGGGCAGATGATCGTAGACACCATTGACTCCTTCGGGGAAATTGAGGGTATCAAAGGAGAAGAGGGTGTCCCGATGTCCAACCAGGCGGCCAGGGATCTGGGCGTGGAGTTCCAGGGCAAGGAAGGAATCACGGAATACATCAAGCTGGTTCACAAACTGCAGACGACTTACGGTGGCGAACGCATGCTCGATAAATGGTAACAGTATTCCGCCGGGTTCCAACTGCCTGAAAGGCCGGCGGGTCAAATCCACTCTTCATAATTTTTAATCCTGATGCTTTCATCCAAAACTTTTATCGAACAGTTGCAGGGTAGCGGTTTTAACTTTTTTACCGGCGTTCCCTGTTCCCTGCTGTCCGGCCTGATCGCCGAACTTGAAGCCGATGCGTCCCTGGGATATATCCCTTCCGTGCGGGAGGATGCCGGGGTCGGCCTGTGTGCCGGGGCGTATATGGGCGGCAAGCTTCCGGTTCTCCTGATGCAGAACTCAGGGCTGGGCTACAGCCTCAACGCCTTCACCTCTCTCAATCTTATCTATAAAATTCCGGTACTGGTCATCATGAGCTGGCGGGGATGCGGCGGCAAGGACGCGCCGGAGCACGTCATCATGGGCGAGATCAACGAACAGTTGCTCCAAACCTCGGGCATGGAGTACGCGGTGCTGGATGAAAGCAATTCGGAACAGGTGCTGGCCACCGCTCTCCAAAAAATAAATGTGGAGAAGGTGCCGTACACTCTGCTGGTCAAGAAAGGATTGTTTGATGAAAGGCATTGAGGCGTTTAAAGAACTGGCTCCTTTGCTGAAAAATGAGCCGACGGTGCTGGCCAATGGTTACATCAGTCGAGAGTTTTTCAACGTGACCGACCGCAAGGAAAACTTTTACATGATAGGGTCGATGGGGCTGGCGTCTTCCATCGGTTTGGGGGTGGCGCTGGCGCAACCGCAACGAAAAACGCTGATCCTGGACGGCGACGGCAATGTGCTGATGGCGATGGGCACCCTGGCGATGATCGCTTCCTGCGCGCCTAAAAATCTGATCCATATCGTGATCGATAACGAAGTGTACGAATCGACGGGCAAACAGCGCACCTTGTCACATCACATCCAGCTGGAAGAAGTGGCCAAAAGCGTCGGTTACAAGCAGGCTCTGCGGGTGACCCGCCCGGAAGAGATCCAGCCGGCCTACAAAAAATTGTACCAGGCCGAAGGGCCGGTGTTCCTCCTCATCAAGGTGGAACCGGCGTTCGACTCCTCTCAGGGTCGCGTGACGCATACTCCTGAAGAAATCCGCGACCGGTTTATGGAATCTGTTGCCGGATAAGGTGCTCGTTTCATCATGAAAGATTTTTCCAAAATCCTGCGCTACGCCAAACCGTACCGAAAGGGCATCATATTCGCCTTTTTGTGCCTCGTGGTGACCTCGGTGATCACCCTCCTGCTTCCGCTGATGGTGCGCAATATCATTAACATCGTGGTGGTGGAGAAGAATGCCGCCGCGCTCAACAGCTTGACCTTCGACATCATCGCGGTGATCGCGTTCCAGATGGTATTCGGTATCACCCAGAATTACATTCTGGGATTCGTCGGCAACCGCATGACCGCCGATTTCCGGATGGAGTTGTTCAATCACATCCAAAGCCTGTCCCTGCGGTTTTTCCAGGCGCGGCGGGTGGGGGAAATCATTTCCCGGATGAGCAACGACATTTCGGTGATTCAAAAAGCGCTGGTGTCGATTCCTGTAGCAGTTCTGCGTCAGACCGTTACCCTGGTCGGCGGACTGGCCATCGTGTTTTACCTGAACTGGAAGCTGACCGGTTTGATTCTGCTGGTGCTCCCGCCGCTGATGCTGTTTGCGCGTATCTTCGGCAAGCGTTTGCGTACCCTGGCGGGTCAGGTGCAGGACCAGCTGGCGCGCGCCATTGTCGTGCTGGAGGAAGTGATTTCGTCCATCAAGGTGGTCAAATCCTACAATCGTGAGGAATACGAAACCAAACGGTTTGAAGAGAGCATTGAAACTGCGTTCGACGCCGAAGTGAAGAAGGTGAAGGTCTCCGCCTTCTTCGGTCCCTTCGTGTTGTTCCTGACGTTTCTGGTGTCTTCCCTGCTTATTTGGTACGGGGGACGGCAGGTCATGACCGGCACCACCACGCCGGGGGAACTTGCGGCTTTCTTTCTGTACGCCATCATCATCGCGGGGCCGATAGGCACCTTTGTGCGTTTGTACACGCAGGTCCAGGAAGCGCTGGGAGCCATCCGCCGCGTTTATGAAATCCTGGAAACGCGGCCGTTGATCGCGGATCCGGAAAATCCGGTAGCGTTTGACAAAATTGAGGGGGGCATCGAATTCGACCGTGTGTCCTTTGGTTATAAAAAGGAGAATCCCGTATTAAAAGAGGTGTCCCTGCAAGTGCGTCCGGGAGAGCAGGTGGCGCTGGTGGGACCGAGCGGGGCGGGAAAATCTACCGTGATCCAACTGCTTCACCGGTTTTTCGATGTGGATGAGGGAGCCATTCGTGTCGACGGTCACGACATCCGCCAGACCGCGCTGAAAACATTTTTGAATCATGTGGCGCTGGTGCCGCAGGAGACGCTGTTGTTCGGCGGTACCATCCGCGAGAACATTCTCTACGGCAAACTCGATGCAACGGATGAGGAACTGGACCGCGCCGCACGTTTCGCCAATGCCTATGATTTTATCAAGAACCTGGATCAGGGATACGATACCGTGGTGGGTGAAAAGGGCGTCAAACTGTCCGGCGGCGAACGGCAGAGGATCGCCATCGCCCGCGCACTGCTGAAGAACCCGAAAATTCTGGTTCTCGACGAGGCCACCTCATCCCTCGACAACCAGTCTGAAATGCTGATTCAGGATGCGCTGGAAAATCTGATGCGGGGGCGCACCACCCTCGTTATCGCGCACCGGTTGAGCACGGTGCACAATGCCGACCGGATCATCGTGCTTGACCAGGGCCGCGTGGTGGAATCGGGCAATCACAAGGAGTTGATGGCCAATGAAGGGTTGTATTACAAGCTTTATACCCTGCGCGCGTTTGAGGAACCCGTTCCCATGGAAAACGAGAGTTGAACGGCTTAAAAAATTTTAATACAGGTTCCCCGTTATCCCTCCACCTGGATTTCTTCCATTGAAGCATTATGAGTAAATTAAAATTTCTCTTCGGCATCCACAACCACCAGCCCCTGGGTAATTTCGATCATGTGTTCGAGGAAATGTACGATCGATGCTACCGGCCCTATTTTAAAGTCCTGAAACAATTTCCCCAGCTGAAAACCGCCGCGCATTTCAGCGGATGCCTGTTGGAATGGCTGAAGGCCCACCGGCCTGAATATCTGGAAGTGATTCGCGGTCTGGTGCAGAACGGTCAACTGGAGTTGTTGAGCGGCGGGTTTTACGAGCCGATTCTGTCCAGCCTGCCGGAAGAAGACGCCGTCGGGCAGATACGCATGATGAACCGTTTTCTGGAGGTCGAGTTCGGTTGCCAACCGAAGGGATTGTGGCTGACCGAGCGCATCTGGTCGCCGCAATTGCCGAAAATCCTTGCGCAGGCGGGCATCCGTTACACCATCGTCGACGACACTCATTTTTACTATGCCGGCATGCTGGAGCGGCAGATGCACGGGTATTACCTCACCGAAAGCGAGGGGTATTCGGTCGGCGTGTTTCCCATC
>JAOUPX010000203.1 GCA_029879645.1 Nitrospinota bacterium | reverse complement strand
GGGATTGAACCTGCCGCCCGGATATGATCTGGATCCTGCTTTTGGGGTTCCCGAATCGCCTTACGCCATCGGGGGGCATCACCTGACCAACGGTCCGACCTGGATCGAGCAATTGGCAAAACCTCTAGGCATTGGGGTCAGCGTACTTCCGGCGTATCGCGATGCCAATCCCCACGCGATGAATTATGCAATGGACGGCACCCGCGCCACTCTATCGCCTTTTCACAACCGCACCCTCCTGTCGGAACATGTCGGTGCTTTTCTGGCGGATGTGGGAGGAGCCGCACCCGCGGATGCGCTGTATGTGATCGAAATCGGCAGTAATGATGTGCGCGATGCCATCTTCGCGTTACTGTTTGCGAACGATTTTGCCCTGGCCCTGCAAATTATCGAAAACGCTCATGTGCAAATCGAAACCCAGGTAGAGGAACTTTATGACGCCGGCGCCCGCCATTTTCTCTATGTGAGTGTCCCTCCGGTTCTGGTCACTCCGGCACTCAATTCCATTCCCCTGCCGCCGGGCGTGGATTTCCTGATCAATACCTTTATCGTCGATAACATGAACGACCGTCTGGACCTCATCTTTGGCGGGCTTCCCGGCGAAGCAGATGCCACCCAGTTTGATTTCTTTACATTGACCCAGGAGGTTGTGGCCGCGCCACTGGATTTCGGGTTAACCAATGTCACCGATGCCTGCATCACTCCCCTGGTGGCGCCTTACAAATGTCAGAATGCCGATGAGTACCTGTTCTGGGATGTGGTCCATCCGACCAAAGCCGCGCACAGTATCATGGCAGACCGGGCGGCCACCGCACTGGGCCTCAACTGAACCAGGCACCGGAGCTATTTCCTCCCCTCCTTTTAAAGGAGGGGTTGGGGGTGGTTTGCTTTTACCCCCCCCTTCTTCTTGAAAGCCTGTCCTGAGCTTGTCGAAGGAAAGGGCGACCCTGATAAAAAGGGTTCCCTGTTCCCTTCTCCATTTTTTGAGGCTGGGATGGTTTGTTTTAGCTCCCCTTTCTCCATTCTCCATTCTCCCTGTTACTGACTTCAATAAAGCCCTTTATTTATAAGCCCCTAAAGGCAACGCAGGCTAAACCCTCTCAGAAAAATGAACAAGGAGGAGTTTGTAGGCAAAAGTGTTCTTTGCTGTGGAACGGTTAAGAGTAGAACTGACCGCCCGAAATGACTTATACTATATTAACCAATAATTAGATTAGCATCATTTTTTGTTAGGTTTTTTCAAACAACTTACTTTTTAAAGACCACACTAAGAAATTAACATGGTACAAAATGACGCTGAAACATTGATGAGTGAAGCTTCCCGGCTGTTGGAAGAGTATGAACCTGAAAAAGCACTGAAAATAGGAAAACAACTGGAGAAGATGCGGTTTTCAGGTGCTTTTGAGATACAGGCCCTTGCCTATGCTGATCTGGATAAAAAAAAGAAAGCCATACAAGTACTTGAGAAAGGCGTTAAAAAAGCACCTGATGTTTGGTTACTTTGGCAATTACTGGGAAATTATTATTCTGACGAAGGAGATTTAAAAAAGGCATTAACTGCTTTCGAAAAAGGATTGCAAACCAAACAGCCGGACAATGTATCTTTGAAATACAATTATGCCATTGCATTACAACGCCAAAAAAAATTCAAAAAGGCACAAGGGCTTATTTCTGAAATACTTTCTGACGAACGCTATCCAGACGATATAGAAGAAGGCCTTTTCCTTTATATTCAAGGCCTGCGCCTGAGCTTGCTGAACGATTTAAAGCAATACGAAGAAACACTGAAGCTGTTCGCAGAACTTGAAAGCATAATCTCCCAACATGAAAATAGCCAGCCTTCCGAGTTATCGCGTATTTTTGATGAGGTAGCTACGGCTCATTGGAACCTGAAAAATAAAGACCGATCAGAAGCTTATTTGAAAAAGTCGATTGAATACGACAAGAAAAATACCAGCGCGCAATGGCTTCACCGGGAAATGCACAAGGAGGAAGACTATTCCCATGCTAAATACTTTCGGTTGATTATTGAGGGGATATGGCACACACCATTTGAAGGAGAAACAAATCTTCCCGGCTTTTTTACAAATTATGATGTGATAGCGAACGATGAAGAAGAAGCTCTTGAGATCATAAAGTATTTTGAGCCTCCAGAAATTCATTACTCCCTCAAAATAGCTGATTCAGAGATATTAAAAGCTCCCAAGCAACCTAAAGGGGTTTATGGCACCATGTCATATAATTTCTTTCCAAGTGAATAATTTGCTTCCAAGAACTCAAATAGCGGCGGCGTTCTTCTAGCAAAAATTTCGGCAGGTAGGATTTCGAGCGGCTTACCGGACCTCTACAAATTTTCCATCCGGTGACAGGGCCAGGCGGTCTTTGTTGGCCTGGATCCATTCGAACCACTCTCTGGCGGTGTCGAATTTCAGGCCGGTCACGGCTTCCAGCCGGGGGGTGTACCGGGATGTAAAAATGTCATAAAACCGCGTCAGCTTATCTGCTTCCTTCAGGAC
>JAOUPX010000202.1 GCA_029879645.1 Nitrospinota bacterium | reverse complement strand
ACGATCCCGTGTTCCTGTTGACCGGTCACCGCTTCCACCGTCACCGCGCCGTCCCGCACGTTGCCCCGCATGGTCTGGACACTGGTGACGAACCGGCTTTCCACCGTCTCGGTGATGTTCGCCTTGTAGCCGTGGAACTTCTTCGTCTTCGACTTCGCCCCGAACCGCGCATCGGGATCGACCGGCGACACCATCAGGTCCGGCGGCTTGTCCTTCTTCTCCTTTTCACGCGGGGGACCGTCCCCGTCTTCGGTCACATGCTCGCGCAAAATGCGTTTGAGGGTCACCACCTGCTCGATCAGTTCCGGATCCTGCATCAACGTGTCGGTATGGCGCAGAACTGTCCGCGCATCGTTCACCACCTCCACCAGTTTCTTCTCCTTCGCTGATATATCGAACCGACCGTCCACATCGTGGTCCACCCGCCGGTGGGCATACTCTTTCATCGGGATCTGCTTGCCGAGTTTGCGGTAAACCCGCGGGTGCCGCCTGGGCAGGGCCGTCAGTACGCCCCGGATGCCCTTCTTCACCAGCACTGTCATCGTGGGCAGGGCGATGTCGGCGATCACGTGGGTGGCGTCGATCCGCTGGACTTCGTCTTTGCCTATTAATCCGAGTTGCACCAGTTCCTCCAGGATGCGGTCGAACACCTGCTTTTCTTTTTGGTGCGTCAGCAGACGCCGGCGGAAATCCCCGAGTGACGAATGGTCGAACGGACGCTCGTCCAGGCGCAGTCCCAAGGCAAACTTCACCTCGATGTCGTACACACACGCCCGCTCCATCTCGCGGTCGGACAGGTTGCGGTGGAACTGTAAAATGGTGGCGCGGGCCAGCAGGGATGGAGCAATCGGCGGACGGCCGTTGTCGAGGCAGTACATGTCAGTGAACAGGTCATCGGTGATCAGCGGCGAAACAATATCGCGGAACCGGCGGTAGAAACTGTTGGGTGGAATCAGGTGATCGCAGACGTATTCCGGATCGTAAAAACTGCCCTGGGAAGAAGAATCGGACGGGTCCAGCATGGCGGGGCCTCCTTAGAGTTTAGGTCCATAAAGGCATGCGTATTATCGCTTATTATAGGGGGAGGGACAAGGGGAAAGGGCGGGGAAGGACAAAAGGAGAATTTGGCTTATTTTATTCGCTGAATGTCGGCCATTAGTTTTTCTGCTTCTTCATAGCCGTCAGGAGTTATTCCCTCATAGGGCACGCACTTTAATGCCTTTTTTAAATATTTTACAGCGCATTTTGTATTGTGTTTATTTGGCTTGGAGCTTAGATATACTTTTGCCATCTCCAATGCCGCATTCCCATCACCCGCTTTAATTGCTCTCTTGTACCAGAACTTAGCTCTGGTTGGGTTGCCCCGTTTAAAATAATAAACTGCGATATTACTCATTGCAGGCTCTGAACCCTTTTTAGCGGCTTTCTTATACCAATACAAAGCTTTTTTAGGATTCTTTTTGATTCCTAACCCACACTCATAAAATACACCAAGGCTATTTTGAGAGCCTTCGTGGCCTTCTTTTGCGCTTTCAAAAAAAAGTTTAAAGGCAACTTTTAAATTGCCCTTGTCCCATTCTTTATCGGCGTTTATAAATAGTTTTTCAGAATCGATCATAATAAAAACTCCATCAGAGGATCTAGGGAACTGCTAAATTACTCGGAATGGTCCACCATAAGGGAGGTAATAATGAAGGGATGAAGCGCAAACCCCTATAAATAATATAAGCTCCGCCGCCAATCACTACCGCCTTAGCCGCTGTTTCGCATGTTTCATTTGTTATGATGCTCTTCGATTGTTTACCCTCTTTTGCCTTTTCCTCATCAAAATCGGCGGGCTCAGGTTTATGTATAGTCTGTCCTGTTCCTTTCCGGGAGCATATTATCCAGCCAGGCCTATTTGGATTTTTCCTGCAATGTTTGTATTTACCGCCCGTTCCCCGACCGGACGATCCACCTGTAACCCCTCGTCCTCCTCCTTTTGGAGTTAAACCCTCCGGATCAACAAAGTTGACGGGGTCATTGGCCGTGTAGCCGTAAAAATTGGTCTGCACCAGACCTTTTCCGACACTATCCGTGTACCCATAGAGATTCGGCCCATCCCCGTCAAAACGAATGGGGTCTTTGCTCGTCCACCTGCCGGTTTCCGGATCGTAATCGCGTGCGCCGAAGCGGATGAGTTTGGTATCGGCATCGTACAACCCTCCGGCGAAACGAAATGGGAGCAGGGGGACGCCGCCCACATAAGTATCCGAAAGTATATTGCCCCATTCATCATACTCCAGGGCTTGCGCCACATTGCCGGACCCCGTATCAATGATCAAACGCGGCGATCCCAGATGATCGGAAATAATCCGGTACGTCACGCCATCGCGGATCAGGTAGTCGGGCACGTTGGCGCGGCTGGCATACACGAACCGCGTCTGCACCCAGATGGATGAGGTGGCGTCCCATGCTTCCTCATAGATCGGGTTGAGCCGGAGTAGCTCCGGAGCTATTTATATTATAGCGCAGAGGAGGTCAATTCGGGCGAGTGGCA
>JAOUPX010000031.1 GCA_029879645.1 Nitrospinota bacterium | reverse complement strand
AATTCAGCTCAACCGATCCCGGTTGGACCTTTATGGTAAGTAGGGATGAAATAGATTGGAAAAGGATTTAAATTTTGTAACAGATTCACCCCAAGCAGCATTTCTAAAATATTTTAATAGAGTAAATCTTTGAAAATCAAGTAGTTATGTATTGAAAAAATTTGGAGGGTTTAAAGGCGGGCCATGACTCCTTTGTTTACGGTATCCATGCGGTCTTTGTCGTAAAGAATTTCCACCAGTTTCAAGGCAAATTCGAGCGCGGTACCGGGGCTCCGGCTGGTCACGATATGACCATCCACCACCACCCGATCATCTGAATATTGGGTATCCGTCAATTGCTCCTGGACTGACGGATGGGAAGTGACTGCCACACCTTTTAGGATTCCAGCCGCGTGAAGTACAATGGGAGCCGCACAAATCGCCGCCACCTGTTTTTGAGCCTTGTGCATATTTTTAATAATGGCATTGACCTTTGCGTTTTTCAGCAGATTATTGGTTCCCGGCTGTCCACCGGGTAAAACCACCAGGTCGAAATCAGAGTCAGACACCTGATCGATAAGTGTGTCCGGCAGAACGGATACCCCCCGCGAACCTTCGACAGGTCCCTCTTCCGTAGCGGCCAGAACCACCCGGGCTCCGGCTCTTCTCAGGATATCGACCACTGTGATCGTCTCAATTTCCTCAAACCCCGGAGCCAGTGCGACCAGAACTTTCTTCATATATTTTCCTTTTTATTGAGGTATAGAATTCATGGGAAAAATTCTAAATAAATAGACCTTAAGAGTCAAATTCTGCTACCCTGAGGCAACGAAAACAGCACTATTAATTTAAATGGACACTTTAATTTTTTTTTAAGACACTTATAAACTTTGAGAATTATATCTGATGGAACGTACGGAAAATCCTGCTGATTTTCACAGGCAGGTACAGAAAATGTTCAGCGATATCGCTCCCAGGTACGATTTTTTAAACCGCCTGCTCAGCGGTGGTCAGGATCGGTATTGGAGGAAACGTGCGGTGAATCGTCTTTCTCCCAAAGAGGGGGAACGATTTTTGGATATTGCGACCGGAACCGCCGATGTTGCCCTGGAAATCACCCGAAATTTTCCCCAAGGTTCGGTTCAGGTCGTGGGAATGGATTTCAGTGATAAAATGCTGGAACTGGCCCGCCAAAAAATAGATGCTCTGGATAAGGCGGCCTCGATTCAACTGAGGAACGGTTCTGCCGAAGATCTTCCCTTTGAGGATAACTCCTTTGAAGGAACGACCACTGCATTTGGAGTTCGCAATTTCTCAGATGTGGACCGCAGCTTGAGGGAAATGCATCGGGTGCTGAAGCCTGGCGGCCGGTGCGTGATCCTTGAGTTTGCCCTGCCCCGCAATGCCTTTTTAAACAGTCTTTACCGCATCTATTTCGAGTGGTTGCTTCCAAGGATAGGCCGCCTGGTTTCCAGACATCCCAGCGCTTACACCTACCTTCCCCAATCGGTGGCGTCGTTTCCCATCCGTAATGAATTCTCAATTTTGATGGAGCAGGCGGGATTTAAAAATGTAACTTTTAAAGAATTGACCTTTGGAATCGTTATCCTCTATACAGGGCTGAAGTGATTTTGATACGATGAGTTGTACATATTGTATTGAGAATATGAAATGAGAAAAATAATCTTAGCGGTATTTTGCCTGCTTATCGGAGGCGCCGCGTTCATCAATAATTACGGGTTAGGAAGTCTCAATGCCCCCCTTCCCTCCTCCCGGCCCGTCAGCCTGAAACCCAATATCTATGAAGATATGGTGGGGTATCAGGATATCGTCGAACTGCAAAATGCATTCATCCGCAACGCCCGGCATTTGAAACCCAGTGTAGTGAGTATCAACCAGTTAGTGGAAATGCCCGCTGGCAAACGAAAAATTCTGGGTGAACCGAAGGATTGGTTGTCCAAAATTCGAATTTGGGTATCCGATACCTTTAAAAAGAAATACATGGTTGAAAGCCTGGGTTCCGGCGTATTTTATAATTCCCAAGGGCATATTTTAACCAATTATCATGTCATCGAAAATGCAGATGAAATCATGGTCAAATTGATGGATCAGCGGGAATTTTCCGCAAAAATTGTCGGGGTTGATCCGCAAACAGATCTCGCGGTATTGAAAGTTTTCTCTTTTTCGAGTTTTCCTGTGCCCGATTTTGGGACCACCAAAAACCTGGGTGTGGGCGAATGGGTCATGGCGATCGGCAATCCGTATGGATTGGACGGCACGGTGACTGTTGGAGTAATCAGCGGTACCCGGAGGTCCGATTTGGGAATAGCCACTTTTGAAAATTTTCTTCAGACGGATGCATCCATAAACCCCGGCAACAGCGGGGGGCCTTTGATTGATTTGGATGGGAACGTGATTGGAATCAATACCGCCATCGCCGAGATTGGTTCCGGTGTCGGTTTTGCCATTCCGATGGAAATGGCCAAGGAAATAGCCGATTCTCTTATTGAAAAGGGAACAGTGGAGCGGGGTTGGCTGGGGGTTGGGATCCAATCATTAACTCCTGAACTGGCTGTGTCCTTCCATGTTTCCAGGGAAGACGGCGTACTGGTCAACAGTGTCGATGACGGAACCCCGGCACATAAGGCGGGGTTATTGCAGGGCGATATTATTATTTCCTATGACGGGAAAACGGTGCCGGATTCCAAAAGTCTTCAAAGGTATGTTGCGGAGTCCCATATCGGCAAATCGGTACCTCTGAGGATAATTCGCGAAGGTTTGGAAAAAACGGTTTTTGTGGAAGTTGGAAAATATCTCTCCTGAGCCCCCGTACGATTTTAATTTTCAATCACTTCGAATCCCACTTCTATAATTTTTGAAGAGATCGCTCCAACATCTGTCTGTGATTCGTCAAAATCCACGCTTACCTGCTTTTGATCAAGGTCCACCGTTATTTTTTTGATTCCTGCCAGGGAGTTGACCGCTTTGGTGACAGTTTCAACGCAATGCCCGCACGTCATCCCTTCTACATGAAGATTTTTATTCATTAAGTTCTCCTTTCTAAAAGACGATTTTACCAGACTTGAGGGCAATCATTAAACGGTGATTGTTTTAATTTGGGAAGAGTTTTGAGGAGAAATGGGAAAAAAGTAAAGACCCACCTGCAAAAGGTGGCAAAACCTTTTGTAGGTGGGTCCAAACAGGAGAAAAACCAGTTAATTAAAGTATAAGATTTCAAATGGTTATAATCAATATATAGTTACATTTAGAGTAAATTTATCTTTGTTTTTATATGTTTATCCGACCACCCGGCTATACGATAAATTACCTCCCACTTTAGGAAATGTAGAAAAAAGCCGAAAAACAATTCAGGTGGAAAATATTCTAAAGGAACCCCAAGGCCCTATGAATGACATGTTTTTAGACCCAAATTCTAGAAATCACCTGATCTCCGGGAGGAAGGAAACAGTGATTTCCCCTCAAAAGAGTTCTCAGGGTGAAACGGGTAAAGATATTTCATTCCGCGAGGTTTTAAAGGGCGTGGCGGATAGTAAAGATAATTCGCCGGGAATCCGGAGGGATCTGGTAGAGAAGTACAAGCTTTCGCTCGCCGAGGGTACCTATGAGATTAAGGCGCATGAATTAGCGGAGAAAATGATCCAGAAAATTCGTGAAAACCAAACCCGTGTGATTATTTAGTTGGAATAAAATCATACGGTTTTGACTTCCTTGAGATGGGGAAGCCGGTCGCTTTCCTTCAATTTTTCTTCCCATCGTTTACCCAGTTTATTCGAACGCAAATCAATTTTTTCCAACTGAGTCATGGTGGTTTCTTTGGCAAAAAACTCCAGGCCAGACCGGGTAATCTGATTATTTCTCAAATCAAGATTCCTGACGTTTTTTAGAATTGGAGACCTGGCAAGGGCCTGCAGGCCGATATCCCCCAAAAAGTTTTTACGCAAATCAAGGATTTCCAGTTCCGACAAATCCGGATATAGACTTAAATAAACCGCCTCATCCGAATTGATTTCCATACTGGCCATTTTGAGGGCTTTGGCATTGCGGCTGATCCGGCTTTTGATAAATAGCTCAAAGGTTGTTATTTTCCTGGATCCGTTCCGGTACAATTTGGCATCAATAGCGGCATTGATCTGATCCAAATTCCCATTCAGGGAATAAAATAACTCCAATATGAATTCCTGATTCATAACTCTCAATCCAAAAAAACTTGATTTAAATAGGGCTAATTAATGTCACTTTATCAGATAAGCCTATTAAAAGGTTGGTTTTTCAACAATTTTTGCTATACTCGTGCCACTCAATATTAATGTTCAGATGGAGAAATGACTATGATGGGTTTAGGCTTTCCGGAATTAATGATCATTCTTGTTATTATCATGATCATTTTCGGCGCGGGAAAACTTCCGGAAATAGGCAGCGCTTTTGGCAGAAGCATCAAAAACTTCAAAACATCCATGAAAGATGCTGAACAGGAAGATCTTCCTGAGGGAGATCAGGCAGAAGCAAGCATTGAAGGCGCTGAGGAGCCGAAAGCGGTTCCCGAAAGCACTGGTGAAACAGCCAAAGTGAGCGAAGCCCCGGAATCTTCTGAAAAGTAATCTGTTTATACATCGATACATTATTTCGGGTTATTTAAAGATTCCTCACCAAGCGGGTTCGCCTAAGCCTTTTCCGACCATGCTTCTTTCCCCAAGTAAGCATCTGGTTAATCATGCCCCGTAATGGTTAAGACTCTTCGGTTATTATTTTTTAAATTTCTACAATCCTTCTCGGATGTCCTTCCGATTATTTTGGTCATCACCTTTTTTCAGTTAGTGGTGATTCAAAAACCCTTTCCTCATCCAAAAGAAACGCTGTTCGGATTTATTCTGGTAATCATTGGGCTCTTTATTTTCATTCAGGGATTAGAGAACGCCTTATTCCCTCTGGGGGAAAGGCTGGCGGTTGAGTTTGCTATCAAGGGCAACGTCTTTTGGATTATCCTGTTCGGGTTTACCCTGGGATTTTCTACGACCATAGCCGAGCCTGCATTAACCGTAATTTCCCAAAAAGCGGGCCAGATTGCCGCCCAATCCGGTGTGATCGAAAAAGCCAGTGATTCCATAAATAATTATGTATGGGGATTACGATTAACCACAGCTTTTGCGGTGGGGCTGGCGGGTGCGATTGGGGTTATACGCATCATCAAAGGGTGGCCTCTTGTCTTCTTTATTCTTATTGGTTATTCATGCATTGTGATAGCTACTATTTTTGCCCCCAAAGAAATCATAGGCATCGCATATGACGCCGGTGGCATCACCACCTCCACCATAACCGTTCCCCTGATCACCGCGCTGGGAATTGGTCTGGCTACTTCCATTAGGGGCCGGAATCCCATTATTGACGGGTTTGGTTTGATCGCTCTTGCCAGTTTGACTCCTATTCTATTTGTAATGCTTTACGGTATTTTTGTTTTCGGTCCGGGTTGATCTATGGAAGAACTTAATTATCTAGAAATAATATACGATTCAACGTTTATTACCATGATGGATATTCTTCCCATCGTAGTGGTATTCGCATTTTTTCAATGGGGGGTTATTCGTAAAAGCCTTCCTCATTGGAAAAAAATGCTGGCAGGAATGGGAATGGTAGTGGTGGGTTTGGCTGTTTTCATCGTTGGGTTAGAGGAATGCATTTTTCCGCTGGGCACGTCTATGGCACAGCAACTTTCCAATCCGGAGTTCCTGGCGGGTGATTCCCCTGCCCTGGAATCATTGAATGACGGAAAGCGGCTCGGGGCGGAGTTTTATTTTGAGGTGATCGCGTTTGGTTTTTTGATTGGATTTTCCACCACTTTGGCGGAACCGGCCTTAATCGCGGTGGCAATGAAGGCCAGGGAAATTTCGACGGGAGCTATTTCTACCTGGGGTTTGCGATTAGCGGTAGCTCTGGGCGTGGGAGTGGGGGTGGCCCTGGGATCGTTTCGAATAATAGAAGGCACTCCGCTTCATTATTACATTATTACCGGGTATGTTGTTTTAATGATTCAAACTTACTTTGCACCTAAATTCATTATTCCCTTAGCTTATGATTCCGGCGGGGTGACCACCTCTACTGTTACAGTGCCTTTGTTGGTGGCGTTGGGGTTGGGGTTGGCGTCGAATGTACCCGGCAGTTCTCCCCTGCTGGACGGCTTCGGGCTGATTGCGTTCGCCTCTCTTTTCCCTATGATAAGCGTTCTGGCGTATGCTATGATTCAGGAACGGTTTTTTTCAAGGGTGCCTGATTCGGCGATTAAATAAAACCCTTTGGAGGTTGTTATGCGATTCAAGGTAATTCTGGCTCTGGTGAATGACGATTATCAGGATGAAGTCATTGAATCCGCAAAAAAAGCCGGAGCCACCGGTGTGACGATTCTGAATGCACGGGGCGAAGGCGTTCGGGACCAGAAATCTTTTTTCGGGCTGACCATGGAGACCCAGAAGGACATGTTGTTGTTTCTGGTCGAAGATTTTAATTCGGATCAAATCATGGACGCCATCTATAAAGCCGGAAAACTAGGGGAGCATGGTAATGGCATTGCTTTTTGTTGGGGAGTTGACCGAGCCATTGGCATGGAGAGCCAGATTCCCATATTGGAAAAAGACGCCAAAGACCACTACTTTTAGGATCCCGCTTCGGAGCTTAAGGAATGAGTGAAACAAGGTTGGTCAGCCAGGTCATGATGCCCAATTTTAAGACCATTGACGGCGTCACCCGGGTTGCGGATGCTCTCAAATTGATGAAAGACGAACACCTCAACGCCATGTTGATCGAGCCGCGCGATGTATCCGATGTGTTTGGTATTCTGACTCTCAAAGATATCGCACGCAAAGTTATTTCGCAAAGGCGTAAACTCCACGAAACCCATGTATACGAAATCATGTCAAAGCCGGTATTATCGGTTCCCGCCAGTATGCCGGTACCCTATGCGGCCAGGCTGTTGACCAATTTCAATGTATCCTACGCCATGGTGATTGAAAACAATCAGGTAGTGGGTATGATTTCATTGAACGGAATCGTGACCAACTGGGATATCGATTAATCCCCCTCCATGCCCTGGGCGGTCTTTGAGCCCTACCCCTTTTTCAAAGAGCTTCCGCTGGTGCTGTCCCAGCGTACTGTGTCCGGACTCGAATGATGTTGAGCCACTGCAGACCAGTGCCCGAAGGAAGCGTTTAACTCGATAACTTTAACGCACTCGTCCATGCCGTGCGCACCCGCGAGGTGTGACTCCAAAACGTTGAGATCAGTGATAAAACTGCCTTGCTCGGAATGATACCTCTCCTGAGCTTCAGCAATATTGGCCAGAGTGGCTTCCGCCTGCACGTTGTAATTGAAAATATTTTTTCTGATTTTATCGTAATCGACCATGAAGTTCACGTAACCCCAAATCAAAAAAGGCAGAATGGCGACCGCGCTCAAACTTAATTTAACCTTTTTCTTTTCCAGGAATATTGCTGAAAAAACCAGAACGAATCCTGAAATCAGCGAGTACATGGATATGTCTTCATAAAGGCCCAGGGAAAGGAGTTTTTCTCCACAGGAGGTCTGAGCCCATGCGTTATCAGGGCTGAGCAAACCCAATAATAAATTTCTCAATTCCTCATTTCCGGTTATTCCCGCCCCAAAAATTAACAGGGCCGTTAAGCCCGTCTTTATTGAAATATTTCGTTTACGCATCACACGGTCCTTTTTGCAGGTCTGCTCGCCTCAATAATATAATCCAATGCTCTTAATGTTTGATCATGCAAGGAAAGGCCATAGGGTATAAGATTCCAAACCATGCGTCCAGTCCAATTATTGACCACGAAATTTAGGCAGGCCTTTAAAAATATATCTTCACAATTCTTTTTCCTTGGGATATTTTATAGAGTTTAAATGGAATAAATGTTTATTTCGGAAGGTTAAAAAATGATGAATACGGAAGTCCAATTTACTGATAATGGTGACGGTACCATTCAGGACAACAAAACCGGTCTGGCCTGGTGTAAACAAGACTCCTTTCAGATTGCCCAGGACTGGATGAATTTTCAGGAAGCGCTGGCCTTCATCGATAAGTTGAATAAAGACGACTATCTGGGATTTCACGATTGGAGAATGGCTGAAAAAGAGGAAATAGAAAGTCTGTATTCCGGGGAGTTGGAGTTGATGGGGCGTTCGAACCAGATTCTTAATATATCACCACTGTTCGAACCGAAATGCGGTAATGGTTCGTGGTGCCTGCCCTTCGATCAGCAGGCGGCATTTTACTTTTCCTATCAAAGCGGATTATCGCAGACTTACGATCAGGATTTTACACAGGGATACGTTCGACCGGTTCGGTTATGGCCGGAAGATTAGTTGGAAGCTTTCAAGGCGCGCTTAAAGCAGGATTCAATTTTGGGCCTGTTGGTATGCGGGCGAATAATTTGATTGATCTGTACTTTCTGATCGTCATATTGGACGGAAGCCACTTCATAATGCACCGTGTCGACTTCTTCATCGTCGTCACCCAAATATTGAATTAAGGCGGATCGGAGGGCTGACCATTCTAAATATACCAAAAACTGGTTCTCGGTATCTTCATCAACCAGTTTCAATTGACTGAGAATTTCAGGAAAATCCCATTTAAGAATCTGCTGGATGGATTTCCCCTCACAATATCGGTGAAAACTCGGGCCGTTTCCAACTTCCTTGTTGCAGGACATTTTGATGAAATCATAATCGATCAGGTAATCGTTATGATCCACTCGGACGGTCATTAAGGATGTCGTATCTTCGCAAGGCATAAGGTATAAAGTATTGGGTGAATAATTGGTATAAATAATTATAACATCGCAATTTAGCTTTACCAGTTGAATTCACTGTATTTTCATTTTTCTGTTTTAAAAATTCATGCTGATGTCCATCGATCGGGCTGAATGAGTCAAGGCTCCCACCGAAATATAATCAATGCCGAGTTCCTTCAGGATATTTAAATCATCAAGAGTTACACAGCCGGAAACCTCAATTTTCGACTTTCCATCTATCAGAGATACCGCTTTTTTAATTATCTGAGGTGCCATATTATCCAGCATAATGATATCTGCACTCATTTTTAAAGCCTCATGGACTTCTTCCAGGTTTGTGGTTTCCACCTCGACCTTGCCTGAATAGTGACTTCGTATCCTCTGGATGGCGGAAGTAATTCCACCGGCAATTTTAATGTGGTTGTCCTTTATTAAAATCGCATCAAAAAGCCCGAACCGGTGATTGGTTCCGCCCCCGCAATGAACGGCATATTTTTCAAAAATTCTCAGGCCGGGAGTGGTTTTCCGTGTATCCAGAATGGTCACCGGCCTGGCCGCATCGACATATTTCCGGGTCAGTGTGGCGATCCCGCTCAAACGTTGCAGGATATTTAGAGCAGTTCTTTCCCCTTTAAGCAGGGCTGAGGTCTTGGCGCTGACTCGAATGATTTCTGATTGGGCGGAAACTTGTGCTCCGTCTTCCAGGAGGATGCCGGGGAAAGTTGCCTTTGGATCCAAACATAAGAATACTCTTCGAAAAATCTCCAAGCCGCAAACAACCATGGATTCCTTGGCAGTCACCACGGCGGTGGCGGAATCATCCTGAGAGAGAATGCCGTCGGTGGTAATATCGCCGGAACCGAGATCCTCTTCCAGGGCCCGTTTAACCAGCCCATCCATTTGTTCGACTGTGAGAGAGTCAATTTGTCCCATATAATCCTCTATTAAACAAGGTTTTAAACAGTATCACAAATCCTTGTTTTTTTCTGATATAAAAAGATAAACCCGGCTCTATCTTCTCAGGAAAAACCCCTGAAGGATCTGGAACCGCGATATCAGGCCACACTGAATTATGGTCAGCGCCATGAGCCCTGGATTGCGGATGTCGAAAAACTGAATTGATCTGAAATTTCACCTGTGATCCCACTTCCAAAAAAACTTATCATTGAGCCATGTGAGGCCACCGACGAAACGGTCAGGTTTCCTTCGCCCGATGACAGCGCACCCGAACAAATGATTCGTGTTGTGGACCCGGCCACCGGCACCCTATGGGGATTCGTCGTGGTCGATAATACGTGGCGGGGACCCGGATTGGGCGGTATTCGCATGGCAGTGGACGTAACCCTCGGCGAAGTACGGCGTCTGGCGCGGGCGATGACTCTTAAAAACAGTGCCGCCAACCTTCCCTTCGGCGGCGGCAAGGCGGGCATCGTGTGTGACCCGGTGATCATGACACTGAATCCAGGCTTGAAACGTGATCTGATTGGCCTGTTTGCGGAAGCGTTGTTTACCGTGGACCAATATATTCCCGCGCCGGACATGGGAACGGATGAAACGGATATCCAGCAAATTTACGAATATTTCTCAGAACGGCTTGGAACGACTCACCACATGCGCGGTGGGGCATCCCGTCCTTACGATAAAGGGGGAATTCCCATTGATGAATGGGGACTGACCGCGCACAGCCTGTTTGCCGCCATCCGAACCGTCGAACAGTTGGAAGCAGATTTCAACGTATCGGGGGCGCAGGTGGTAATTCAGGGATACGGCAACGTCGGCTCCGTGACTGCCTCCAAGTTGAATGCCGTTGGAGCAGTGATTAGTGGTGTGTCCGATATCAATGGGGCTCTGTGGAATCCGGAGGGATTGGATATTGACGAATTGAATCATATCCGGCGTCAACCTGGCGGTATCTCCAATTATTCCGGTCGGGTGAAAAAACGGTTTGCCCCGGAACAGATTGATTGGTTACTCGAGGCGCCCTGCGACATCCTGATTCCTGCGGCCCGGCCCGATGCCTTAAATGCGCGTAATGCCGACCGCATTCAGTGTCGAAAAATTTTTCAGTGCGCCAATACTCCCAGCAATAAAATGACCGAGTATTACTTGCAGAATCGCCGCAGCATAATGTCTTATTCCGACTTCATCGTCAATGTCGGCGGTGTCATGGGATGCGCCGTAGAACTTAAAATGACCATCGACGAAAATTACAGGAAGAAGGTTTTGACGGAAGATGGAAACGGAAAAACCTATACGGAACAGTTGATCTACAATACGGTTTCCAGTAACATTCAGACCTTGCTGGGCCGCTTGACAGAACATGAGAAAGGCGACCAATTATTCCGTGAGGAAGCCGAAAAGCTGGCACAGGAACGGCTGGAGTACCCTGATGATATCTGGCTTTAAACCTATTCAGGAAGGAATCGAGAATTATGTGTAGAAATGTTGGAAATATCGACCGTCTGGTTCGGATTATGTTTGGATTAGGGATGATTTTTCAGGGTGTTGTCGTCGGTCATGGTACCGGGTGCATTCTGGCGATAGCAGGCCTGGTACCCCTGATTTCCGGACTGGTATCCAAGTGCCCTTTGTATGCCATGCTGAAGTTAAATACGATTGATTAAAGTAAAGCTTTAGGTACCGTATACCTCTTTCAGGATCTTGTCAGCGCCCATTTCCAGGATTTCTCCGGCCAAATCGATTCCTATGGCCTCGGGGTCTTCTATGGATCCTTTCTTTTCCGCCTTGATTAACTGCTTTCCATCCAGGCTCCCCACCACCCCACGAAGATGCAAAGTTTCATCATCTATGGTGGCATAAACGCCGATGGGAACCTGACAGCCGCCTTCCAGACGTGTAAGAAATCCCCGCTCGGCTTCGAGTGCCCTATGGGTCTCTTCATGATCCAGTGGATAAATACGATTGATAACGCCTAGGTCTTCTTTTCGCGATTCAATGCCAACCACGCCCTGCCCGCCTCCCGGCAGCATTATTTCGGGTTCGATATATTCGGTGATGCGGTCGGCCATATCCATCCGGATCAGTCCGGCGGCGGCCAGTATGATGGCATCCAGGCCCTCTGTATCGAGCTTGTTCAGCCGGGTTTGGACGTTACCCCGCATGGGAACCACCTCCAGGTCGGGACGGTAATGAAGGAGTTGGGTGGTTCTACGAAAACTTCCGGTTCCTACTCGGGCACCTTTGGGAAGATCGTCCAGCTTCAAACCCTTGCGGGAGATCAGTACGTCCCTAGGATCTTCCCGCTCGGTGACCACCGATAGGGTAAGGCTGGGAGGAAACTTAACCGGGACGTCTTTCATGCTGTGGACGGCAATATCAATTTCATACCGCAACATGCTCTCTTCGATTTCCTTGGTGAAGAGGCCCTTCCCCCCAACTTTGGCCAGAGGAACATCCTGAATTTTATCTCCGGAAGTCTTGATCTTGACCAGGTCAACGGTTAAATCTTCGTGCAGGGTTTCCAATTGGGATTTGATCCAGTTGGCTTGCCACAGAGCCAGAGGACTGCCGCGGGTTCCAATGGTGAGCTTTGGGGTAGAAAATATATTTTGCATCAGTCGTCCAGGTGAAACAGATGGCGGATAGCTTTCAAGTAAGTCCGTCCCTCCGTTGTTTGAGTTTTCTTTTTTAGGTTGATGGTGGGTTTATGTAGGATTTTGTTGATAATTGAAGACGTCATTAGGTGGAGATTGTGTTTATCTTCTTCCGAGAGATGAGGCATTTTTTTGATAGTTTTTTCGATTTCCTGCATCCGGACCGCTTCCGCCCTTTTTCTCAATTCCACGATGGTGGGTACGGCGTCTAATGCCTCTATCCAGTTATTGAATTTGCCGACTTCCGCCTGGATGATATCCATCGCCAGTTCCGCTTCCTTTTCCCTTTCCTGGAGATTGGCATTCACCACGCCCTGGAGATCATCGATATCATATAAATATACGTTTTCAAGATCATTGACTTCAGGTTCGATATCCCTGGGTACGGCGATATCGATCAAAAACATAGGCCGATTGTTGCGTTCGTGAATGGCTTTCTCAACAATCTCTTTAGTGATAATAAAGTTGGGGGCCGCAGTAGAGCTGATGACGATATCCGCTCTGTGCAATTCGCTTTTAAAATGTTCAAAATCCAGCGCACTTCCGTTAAGGGTTTTAGCCAGTGCCGTGGCCCGTTCATAAGTCCTGCTGGCGACGTAAACGGTTTTGACGCCGTAGGAGATCAAATGCTTGGCCGCCAGTTCCGCCATTTCTCCTGTTCCGACAAGCATGACGGTATGGCTTTCAAGATCCTCGAAGATTTTCCGGGCCAGTTCCACTGCCGCCGAACTGATGGACACTGCGCTCTCGGCAATACCGGTTTCCTCACGAATTTTTTTGGCAACATTGAAAGCTTTTTCAAACAGTTGATTCAGGATGAGACCGGTGGTTTGCAGGGATTTGGCCAGACTGTAGGCATCCTTCACCTGTCCCAGAATCTGGGATTCTCCAACCACCATGGAATCCAGACTGGCGGATACCCGGAATAAATGCTTCACTGTTTCCTCTTCCCGGAAGGCATAGAAATGCTTGTCGAGAAGGTTGAAGGGGATCATATGGTAATCGCAGATAAACTTTTTCAGACGATCGATACCCTTTTCAACGTCGTTTACACGGGCGTAAATTTCCACGCGATTACAGGTGGAGATAATGAGATTTTCGTCAATTTCAGGATAACTACCGAGTTTTTCCGTTGTTTCCTCGATGCTCCCCCTGGTGAAGGCGAGCTTTTCCCGCAATTCCACTGGCGTGGTTTTGTGGTTGACCCCTACAATGACGAGATTCGATTCAGCCATAATCAAACGTGTAAAATAATACTTATTATAACAGTGACAAACCCGATTACCGAGCCCTGGGCGACCTTTTTACCGCGCCAGCCCATGCGGTATCGGCCAAAAAATACAAGGCCATATAAAACCCAGCCGATTACAAGAGGCCAGAGTTTAACCAGCTCCCAGGAAAATAACGATGTCTGGCTCATCTTGATATTCCAGATCGCCCCGGTCAAAAACCCAAGGGTAAATAGAGGAAATCCGACCGCCACAGCCTTGTAAATCAGGTTATCGAGGGACTCCAATGAAGGCATGCGAAAATACATTATGCCGAGTTTCTTTGATTTAACCTGTTTTTCTTGAATTAAATACATTACCCCCAGCCCAAACGCAATGGCAAAAGCGGCAAACCCAATGACGGATAAAGTTCTGTGTAGGGTTAATAATACCCTGAATTCCGATTCCGGAAAATCAACTATTTCCTTGGATAGGAAGGTGGCATAAAGGAGGATTAAAAATGCCACTGGTATGACAAACGATCCAAGATCCTTAACCTTGTATCTCCAATGGGTGAAACAGTAGACCACCACGACCAGCCATGACAGGAAAATAGCCACCTCAAAGGAAGTGGTATAGGGGCCATGACCTGTTTCCTGGGAACGAAGCCCTATAATCACCGTATGGGATAGAAGTCCTACCAACACGGTACCTGTGGCCAGCTTTGAGACTCCAGGTTTCCGGTAAACGAGGTAAATAAAATATTCCAGCGATGCCAGCAAGTAACTGATCATCGCAATGTTAAAGGTGATAATTTTCATGAATACTGGGGCAAACCCTCCGGTTAAACGACTGACCATGCTATCATTTTAACCCGGCGTATTCAATGACTTAGAAAGTAAAGTGCTTTAGTTTGAAAGACTTAAGTGCAAAGTAGGGGTTGGTTTCGGGGTAAGCTTGAGCCTCAATTATCTTTATTTTTCATCATATCCTTGATTTCAGCCATGAATTCGTTGACGTCCTTGAAATCGCGGTAAACGGAGGCGAACCGGACATAGGCGACTTTGTCCAGATTGTACAGTTCTTTGACGACTTTCTCACCCACCGTCACCGCAGAAATTTCCTTATCACCGGACTCCTGAAAATACCGCTCGATGTTATCAACAAGACTCTCCATTTGCTCGACACTGACGGGCCGCTTCTGGCAGGCTTTCTGGACCCCGGACAATATCTTGTTGCGATTGAATTCCTCACGTCGGCCATCCTGCTTGACGATCAGGAGCGGTGTTTTTTCAATCCGCTCATAGGTGGTGAACCGCTCCCCGCAATTCAGGCACTCGCGACGACGGCGGGTCAGGTCGCCGTCCCGGTTGGTCCGGGAGTCGACCACCTTGTTTTCCATGTTAGAGCAATTAGGGCATCTCATAGATGATCAGTATTTATCGGCCATTTCCATGTGAAAGGGAAACTGTTCACACAGTTCACGGACTTTCAGGCGGGTTTTCTCGATAAAATCCTTGTCATCGACCCGTTGCAGAACTCCGATCATCATTTCTCCAATCTGTTTCATTTCCTTTTCTTTCATGCCTCGGGTCGTGAGCGCCGGAGTGCCAATTCGGATACCGGAGGTCACAAAGGGACTTCGGGTTTCGAAAGGAACCGTATTTTTATTGACGGTGATGCCTGCCAGGTCGAGAGCTTCCTCGGCGGCTTTTCCGGTGATGTCCTGCGGTGTCAGGTCAACCAGGATTAAATGGGTGTCTGTTCCGCCGCTGACCACCTTATAACCGTTGTCCTTGAGAAGATCGGCAAGGCATTGCGCGTTTTTGATGACCTGTTTCTGGTATTCAACAAAATCAGGGCTGAGCACTTCTTTAAAAGCTACCGCCTTGGCGGCGATCACGTGCATGAGAGGTCCACCCTGAATGCCGGGAAATATTTTCTTGTTCACTTCCTTGGCGAATTCCTCCCGGCACAGGATCATTCCGCCACGAGGACCGCGCAGGGTTTTGTGAGTGGTGGTGGTCACAAATTCAGAAAATGGCACCGGCGAGGGATACAATTTGGCCGCAATCAGGCCGGCTGGATGGGCAATATCCGTCATGATCTTCGCCCCAACTTCGTCGGCAATGTCGCGAAACCTTTTCGCATCGATGACGCGCGGATAAGCACTTGCACCAACGACGATCATCTTCGGTTTATGCTCTTTGGCCAGGCGCTCGACTTCGTCGTAATCGATCAACTCGGTGTCCTTATTGACTCCGTACTGAAACACTTTGTAGCTATAGCCGGAAAAGTTGACAGGGGAGCCGTGGGTAAGATGGCCGCCATGCGACAGATTCATCCCGAGAATGGTATCCCCGGGTTGAAGAACCGCATGATATACAGCCATGTTGGCTTGCGAGCCGGAATGAGGCTGGACATTGGCATGCTCGGCTCCAAATATCTCCTTGGCGCGATCAATAGCCAGTTGCTCCGCCACGTCGACGTAACGGCATCCGCCGTAATAGCGTTTATTCGGATAACCCTCGGCATATTTATTGGTCATTACCGATCCCAAAGCTTCCAGCACTTGTGGGCTGACAAAATTTTCCGAAGCGATCATCTCCAGGGTAAAATTTTCACGTTCAATTTCACCCTTGATGGCATTTGAAATTTCCGGATCGAAATCAGATAAGAGTGACAATTTATAGTTCTCCCTTGGTTAGCATGTTTTCAATGGCGTCTATTTTTTTCAGGCGATCCGAGTGTCTTCCTCCTTCAAACGGAGTTTCCAGCCAGGTTCTGACTATTTCATAGGCCAAACCCTTCCCCACGACACGCCCGCCCAGAATCAACACGTTGGAATCATTATGCTGACGGCACAGCTTGGCAGTATAGAGGTCCGAACACAGTGTACCCCGAACTTTCGGAAACCGGTTGACGACAATGGACATTCCGATGCCGGTTCCACAGATGACGATCCCATTAAGATTTTCATCGTCCGAAACCGCTTTGGCGACTTTGGTTCCATAATCGGGATAATCCACTCGGTCGGAATTACCTGGTCCTAAATCCTCAATGGTTATACCGTCACCTTTAAGGGACTCCTTGATGTTCTCTTTTAATTCATAACCTGCATGATCTGAGGCAATAACGATTTTGCCGATTTTAATATCTCTGCTCATTTGATTGTTGTTTCCGTATCGGACACTTATTAATTGGGTGGATCACCGTTAACTAAAAATACCAGTGAGGAATTATTAAGATGAGTGAACTTGAGTTTGGAAAAGATACCCAGGTTTTTTTACCGGGTGGCCTTTTTTGTAATGCCTGGCACATAATTTAAGGGCCTTGATTACCTGGAAAAGGCTCCCCACCATGGATAGTAAAAAAAACCCTCTGGCTTGTCAACAACAGCTCGGATTTGAATGGATTTGTGCATCATAGAAAAAAATCCATGCGTCCAAGCCTATTTATAGTTTCATCTTTCAATTAATTAAAAGCTTTAATAACAATGAGTTATATTCCACTAAAACTACAAGCCTGGTTTGCATTCAAATTTCTTTCCTTCCCAGGTAACATTCAGGTATGGCGGCAGTTTGGTTTTTTTATCGATTCTGGCGGAATTGATCTGTTCGCAAGTCAAGTTTATCGATTGTTCCAAATTCGCCCCGTTTAGTTGTGCTCCCTCCAAAAAAACTCCCTTAAAATCGACATCGGTAAAATTCGATTCCAACAGATTGGCGTCTCTAAAGTCCACGGCATCCAATTCCGCGCTGGTAAAGTTGGATTGATGTAAATCCGTGTTTGCCAATTTTGTATTGGAAAGAGTTGCGACACTGAAGTCGGCCTGTCCCAGATTGGCTTGAGAAAAGTCGCTATCCTCAATCTCCGTCTCTCGAAAATCAGTACGGATGCATTTGGCAAAATTAAACTGAACACCCTTCATCACCGCTTCGCGAAAAGTTGCGTGAGTCAGGTCAGCCTTGATAAAGTTAACTCGGTCCAATTCGGTACCGGTCAATATGGCATGAGTCATTACAGCTTTGGTGAAGACCGTTCCAGACATTTTGGCCCATTTAAAAAAACTATTGGCCAGATTCGTCCCGCTTAAACTGGCGTGATCGAGTCGTGCTTGATTGAAGACGGTCTGAGTCATATGGCTTCCGGTAAATAACGCCCCGGTTAAATTGCTATTATCAAAAAGAGTTCCCATCATATCCGCGCCACGGAAATCGACTTCGGTCAAGTCGGCTTTCTGCAAATTTGCCCGCATGAGGTTTCCCTGTGAAAGGTTGGCTCCTTTGATCTGAACCTCTCTCAAATCCGAATTCACCAGATTGTGCTTGGCCTGCATGATTTTCTTTTTTATATCATTATCCGACATCCCCTGTTCTTTCCAGGTGGATACATTGCCTTCCACGATACAGCCTCCTATAAATTTTCCATGGCATTAAAACCGAGTATACTAACATGAATAAAGATAGAGATTATTACAAAACGACCCGGGCTCGCGAGAGACTTCATGTTAAAAGCAAGTGATTCTAGAGGAAACTGGGGATTAAAGGGACCCGTATCCAGCCTGATCCTACTCTATTTTCTGCTGCATTTCGCTGCTTTTTCAATCCCTGGATTACCTGATCTTTCATTCGTGGCTTATGGCCTGGTGGTTTTATTTTTGGTTGTATGCAAAAAAGCCAAATGGAAACAATTGGGTCTGCATAGCGACCACTGGATGCAAAACCTGGTGTTGGGAGGGTTGGCAGGGGGCGTGGTTCTGGCTTCTGTGCCGCTAATGGATTGGTTGATCGATGTATCGGGTTTGGGACAAAGTGAATTATTCGCTGGGGCGGAAAACAGGGATTTGGATGGATCGGGGGAAGTTAAATCTTTCCCTATTTACCTGGGTTTGACTGTGACAATGGTTTTGGCGGAGCAGTTATTTTTTACCGGGTATCTGATTCAGTCATTTCTTCTCAAAATCAAGCCGGCACTTGCTATTTACCTGGGCGGTATCATATTCACATTGGTTCATAATGATTTCAAGCTGGGCCTGTTTCTGCTGGGTACTCTTACTGCAACCTTCTATCATTTTACGAGGTCGCTGGTGCCCTCCCTGCTCTTCCAGTTGTCATGCTCTATTAGCAGCTGGCTGTTGACCTACCAACATCCCAGAGTATTCACGTTGTTGGGGTTCCTGTTTTAGGAAGTGTGGAATCCGGATCAACCGGCTTTCATCTTGGGTTTTACTGTTTTTTTGACTTTTTTCTTTATGCTGTTGGCTTTCATGGCCGCCTCTTTTTTAGCCTCTTTCATTTCCCTCTGCAGTCGCATTTGCTTGATAACCTGCTCTCTCTGCTTCGGGTCTTCAAAAAATGCGGACACAATTACGCCAAACTCATAAAGCAGATACAAGGGGATACCAAGAAGAACCTGTGTGATGATATCCGGTGGGGTGAGTACGGCGGAGAGGGTAAAGGCTCCAAGGAATGCCCATTTACGGTACAACCTCATTTTAATGGTGTTTATAACCCCGAATTTGGTCAGTAAGACCATGATCAGTGGGGTCTGGAAGGCAAACGCGAACGCGAGGATCATCTTCACCACAAACCCGAAATACAGCTGGATGGTGACCTGCATGCTGTACCAGTCGACTCCATACCCAATCAGGAATTTCAGGCCTAGCGGCAGGACCAGAAAATAACAAAATACTCCGCCAAACAGGAAAAAGAGGGTCCCGAAAATAACAAACATCATGGTGATCTTCTTTTCCTTGACCTTGAGTCCAGGGGAGACAAAGAACCAAATGTGGTACAGAATATAGGGCATGGAAATAAACAAGGCCCCCATAAATGAAACCTTCATATGGGCGAAGAAAGGTTCCGTCGGGCTTATGAAGATAAGGTTATGCTTATACTTTTCAGGCAAGGGGTCTTCCAGCCAGAACAGCAGGAATTCCTTGAAATAAAAACATAATCCGAAAAAGAAGGCCAGCACGATGGCGACCTTGATCATCCGATTCTTGAGTTCAATCAGGTGAGAGGAAATGGGAACTTTTTCAGTGAATTTTAAGTGTGTGGCCATTCTATTTTCACATTAAACGTAGAGCCCTTAGATTACGGGCTGGTGATTAAACTTTTGAAATTTAAAAAGAAATAACGCCTGAAATCTCAACGTTCCCGGATAAATCTCACAATTTCAATAATGGCTCATATTACTTAAATACCGTTATGATTACAACACCTCCGTTTAGCGAGTTAAGATATCTTTTTTCTTAACGGCTAAACATCCCGTAATTATAATATTTGATTAAGTATTTGAAATGTTAGATAATGCACTCGATATCAAGGAATGACAACTGGATTTTGCCTGATCCATCGATTTAAAAATACTTTAATTTTCAATAAGTTAAGGTGATAGAGGAATATTTAATGAGTCTGGATGGGAAACAAATTACCGGTGTCAAGGTTCTCAATATAAATGAAGAAAGCGCGTCTGCCATAGAGAAAATGGTGGATAAGGCAATTCAGGAAATCCGCGGCCAGGGTTTAGAAATTCTGGAAATTCAAACTTCCTCGGATTATCTGATTATGATTTTGGGGAAATGTTGACCTGTGAACAACGCGGGAGTAGCTCAGTTGGTAGAGTGTCAGCTTCCCAAGCTGAATGTCGCGGGTTCGAACCCCGTCTCCCGCTTTTTAAGTGACCGATAGAATACTTATTTCATGAGAATACAAAAAGAACTGATTGATCGGATAGCAAAAAATATCGTAACTGCTTTGATCCAGGGAGATTTTCTGGTCTGGGAGGATCGGCCAGAAAAACTGGAGGCTATCGTCAACGATATCATTACCGAAGATTTGATGGTGGAAGACAAGCTCAACGAAGAAGTCAAGTTACTCATTGAATCCCGTACCCAGGACTATGAAAGGGATATGATGGATTATGGCCGGGTTTTTCAAATGGTCAAAACCAAGCTGGCGCGCGAGCGTGGCCTCATCCTCTAAAAAACATGAAATTAAGCCGGGATAAAGTCAATCATATCAGCAGTCTGATTGTCAGCGATTTTGAAAATCGGGAAGAGCTGGACTATAAGGTAGATCTCAATGAGGTTCGTCTTGAGGTTGCTCGTGTCATGATGGAAGAGTTAAAGCTGGATGACAGGGCCGATGCTGAAGCCCGAAAAATAATTGCTTCCTATAAGGAAAAGAAAATTCGCGAGGGCACTCCCGAGTGGGACATCATGTACCAAAAGCATTACGAGGAATGCCTGAGAAAACTGGGTGTTTAGGCCCCTACCCTCCTGATTATCTGCTGTTAAAATCCACCTTTTAATTTACTTTCCGCCAGATACATTGCCTTATCGTAAACCGTTTTAAGAGGAATTTTGCTCTTCTGCGCCATTTTTTTGCAAGATTCATATTCCGGCGAGACGCGGACAACTTTGCCATCCATACTACCCACCTTCACCGAAACTTTCCCGTAAGGGGTGTTCACCTCCATGTGTTGGCGGTCAAGTACGACACGGTCCATTTCACTGAAGCGGACCCCGAAAGTCGTGGTTTCCTTCAATAGGATTTCTGATATGGCTTTCTTCATAGCGGATGGAGCCAGAACAGAGACCTTAACTCCCGGGCGGTTTTTTTTCATCATGATGGAGGTCAGGTAAACATCCAATGCGCCCGCGTTGAATAAAGAATCCATGACCAGATCGTAGAATTCAGGATTCATGTCATCAATATTGGCCTCCACCAGCGTAATGGAGGCTCTCCCCTTACCTTCCGCCTCTCCCAAGACGATTCTTAATAAATTGGCGTGTTCATTGATCACATGATTTCCAGCGCCATATCCCGATTTTTTAATCTTCATCAGAGGTAGGGACTCGAATGTTTCGGCCCAAAAACCAATCATCGCAGCGCCGGTGGGAGTAGTCAATTCATAGGGGATTCCACTGGAGTAACAAGGGATTCCTTTCAGCAGTTCCAGGGTGGCCGGAGCCGGCACGGGCAGAACCCCATGTTCGCATTGCACAGTTCCCTCGCCTGTATTCAAAGGAGAAGATGAGACTCGATCGACATCCAGCTCACGCATCCCGATAACCCCTCCGACAATATCGACGATCGAATCAACCGCTCCCACTTCATGGAAATGGACTTTATCGATTTTCGTACGATGGACTTTTGCTTCGGCCTTACCGATTCGCAGGAAAATTTCGGTGGCATCCTCTATTACGGCCTTGGAGAGTTTGGACCGTTTAAGAAGTTTTTCTATATCGGTGAAAGATCGGGAATGGATATGTGCTTTAGGGGACAGGACGACGTCAAGTTTGGTTCCTCCAAATAGTCCTCGTTTGACGCGTTTTGATTTCAGCTCATACCCTTTGAGTCCAAGGGAAGCCAATTCCTTGCGTAACGTATCGATTTTAACTCCGGCATCCAACAGAGCTCCCAAAATCATGTCCCCGCTGATACCGGAATGGCAATCGAAGTAAGCGACTTTCATTAAATTCCTCAAAAGTATTAAGAAAGGGAAGCCTAATAGCGCTGAAACAGTTTACTGAAAATGCCGCGCTTTTTGACTCCGCCTTCGTTAACCTCTTTTTTATCTTCCAGCGGCTTATCCTTATTGTGATGTTGATCGATGAACAATTGAATCAACATATGGCAGGACTGGCACCCACCCCCAGCGCCACAGGCCTCAGTGACCTCTTCAATTTCTTTCAAGTTACCTTCTTTAATATGATTTTTGATCGTTTCATCAGAAACTTGAAAACACTGGCAGATGATTTCCTCATCCGGGTTGGGGGGTGAATCCATAAGTCTTTATCCAATTAGTGGCAAATTTTAAAAAAATGAGAAGAGTTCTCATTTTATGGATGGGGATTTATTTGTCAACTATCAACTCATTAGCCATAGAGAGAGATTGACAATTAATCCACTACTCATTAACTTATTGTATATGAATGAATTAGTTAATTTTAATGTAATTCTCAATTAATATATTAAGGGGCCAGCATGAAAAAAACGATTCAAGTTTCTCTGTTTTTATTAATCACTCTAGTCAGCTTGCCGGCGCAGGCGGATACTTTATATTTTGCTGCGCAAGCCGGATTCAGCACGCAACCCACCTCGGATAATGAAGATCCCAATAATCCCGCCAACAATTTTGAATTGAACACTCAGAATGGTGTTAACGGTGCCCTGGCGGTAGGTGCAAAATTCGGTATGCTGCGCGGAGAAATTGAAGCGGTATATCGCTATAACCCTAATGATAAGTTTGTTGATGCCGGAATGACGCAAGAAGGTGCAGACGGCAGTATGAGCATGATGACCGTATTTTTAAATGGTTATATTGAATTTGATTTATTGGGAATCGTAACTCCGTATGCTGGTCTGGGAATTGGATATGGCACGCTGAATTTGAACTTGAAAGAAATGGATGGCACGGTGGTAGTGGATGATAAAGATGAGGTGTACGCCTATCAACTCATGGCGGGAGCCGCATTCAATCTAACCGAAAGCTGGTCTCTGACAGGTGAATATCGTTATTTCGATACCATCAGCAAAGCTGAATTGACGCTTTCAAATGGTATCAATTTCATAGAAAACTCGGATATCAGCGCCCACGAAGTGCGGTTCGGAATCCGTTACTGGTTCTTTTAGGAAATAAAAAAGGACTTGGATTGTTTACAATCCAAGTCCTGCTATTTTGGTGGCGGTACAGGGACTTGAACCCCGGACACCACGGATATGAGCCGTGCGCTCTAACCAGCTGAGCTATACCGCCTTATTTGATTAACGGATGCAAATAGTGAAGTTTACTGACTTCAACGAATAGTGTCAATTAATATCAAGCATTTTTGCCGGACCTGACTGGTCGAAGGCCCCTTTCCAGCGCCGGACATCCTTCATGTATTTTTCGCGATCCATATCCCGGTTGGGTGGAAACACCTCCTGCAAAGGCTGCGGAAATTTCTTTTCCTGGGGATAAAATTCAAAATTTCCCCGTGCCACCCGGTAAATATTGTGAAATGTCCGGTATTGCCCCGAGGCACCCACAAAATCCCAGTTGGTTTCTCCCTGAATCAAACGATAGAATTCTGAATATGCGATTCCTTCATAAAGGTTGACCGTTCCAAAATATCCCTTCTGAATAACCGGTTCCCTGCTGAAATCCAGGCTCCAGATATCCGAACTGTCTTCATCAAAAATCTCCAGTCGATAGCCGAGACCCCAATGCTGATAAGCCGCCATCACTTCGGAAGAAGTCAGTTTTTCAAGAAACGAACCGCTCTCAATGAACTGGGTTACAGTTTCCTTTTCCTTAACCCGCTGTTCCGCGTTATCCGTCAAGGTTCGAATGCGGGGCACTTCATATAATGGGTTGAAGGCTGTACGGAATACATCATCCTGCTGCCGGGTTACCAGCTCTGTTTGCTGACGATGAATCTTGACACCTTCAGGTTTGATTTCGGCAACATCGCCCGGATAATAAGTGCTGGAGCGAATCTCCGGGGAAAAGGCTTCCAGGTCTTTAATGAACTGCTCCTGGGTGGCGGGAAATACAAAATGATTGAGAAACTCCGCCCGGTCATAGAAATGCTCCCCGGCTGAGCCGGGAACCGCGAATTTTGGGGACAAGGCACCGGCCACTTTGAGAAAAGAACTATATTCATCAAATGGTAAAGCGCAATCCTTGTTATAAGTAAAATTTTGCTCCAACAGAGGTTCGAAGCGGACATGGGCAAAATCGACCTGGCCGCAAAGCCGATGGATATATTTGATAATTTCAGGTGAAACGATGGTATCGACCTGATTCCATACAGTGATTTCCCCATCCTGAATAATCAGCCCGTGTTCCGGATAATAATCCTGAGTCAGCGAGGGGGTGGGTATCAGAGTCAGATTTTTAACGCGGACCGCTTCAAAATCCTTAACCACCGTCACATCGGTGTATTCCAGCTCCTTCAGGCATTCGAGCATGATCGCGTCGTCGGGGCATAGTATTTTAAGATCTTTCGGCAGGTAGGCCAGGGTTCTGATGTCAAAATGGTCCTGATGCCGGTGAGAGAGGTAAACCGCATCGGGCCGGGGAAAACGGTCACGATGGATCTCCACGCGGGGAAAATAGTAATTCAGCTCCTCGAAATGAAGGCTGAATAAACAGGGATCCGACAGCAGGGTTGTGCCCTTGGACTCAAATAAAATACAGGCGTGGCCAATCAATGTAGTTTTCATCGCGCTCGTTTTATGTTTATATAGTTTCTCCCCGGAGAAGACCCGCTAGCATAACTGAAGCGAAGCCTGATCTCAAGGCCATTTCCGGGGCAGGAGTTAAAGTATTGACAGAAGTTAATGGGATTTTAGGAAATAACGGGTCCCAACCCTTTGAATTCATTTTTTGGAATTGGAATCATGACCGAACAAAGCATAGCGTTTGAAGAAGGAAAATTATGCCCTGTTAAAGTGGAAGGTCACGGCGGGGGATTGTCAATTTCTCCGGCGGGGGACATGTTGTTGATCGGGGCGATCCCGAGTCCCTCCAATCAGCAGGTGGAGGCCTGGGGAGGCAAATGGAGGGCTAAGCTGGTGGCAGAATCCGAATTCCCCTCCATTCCCATCTTTGCCATCGGTAGTGAAGACTGGATTCTGGAGGCTCCCTGCAACCCCTCTCAAATGGAAAAGGAAGCGCCAGGATTTTGTGAAGCGCTGTATGCAAAAGATGAATGCAGTATGGCGGCTATTCTGGTCGATTCGGACACAGGGATCATTAGAAAAATAACACATGTGGCACTGGACGAAATGTTCATTGAGAGGCTGGTTCTTTCCTGGAATCCATTCAGGTATGAAGCAAACGATTACAATAAATCGTACAATCAGGAAGAGTTTACCAAGCGAGTGGGAGAAATTTTTAAAATGCGGCCTTCGAAAGAACTGTGGATGACTTCGTGGTAGGGAAAAGACAAATCCGTTCTACTGGTTATATTCGTCTTCGTCGATAACTTCTTCTTCATCCTCTTCTTCCTCCTCCTCGATATCCTCGAATTCCTCTTCCTCCTCCTCCTCGATATCCTCTTCCTCATCTTCGCGGTCGAATACAGGATATTCAAGATCCTGGAGAAACTCTGAATCTCTCAAAGCCTCCCAGCCATTTTCATCATATGGGTTACCTTCAACGTACAATTTGAGAAGATTGCTCATCATTTCTGATTCTGCAATTGCAATTAATCCTGCATTACTGATTTCATTGTTTTCGATCATCAAAATTTCAAGGTTGGAGAAGTTTTCCGATTGAGCGATGGCTGTGATTCCTTCGTCGCCAATCTGGTTGCGATCAAGGGAAAGCAGGGTCAGGTGTTTCAGATAGGGCGACTCGGCAAGGCACCTGGCTCCCATGGCGGAAATATAGTTGAGCTCCAGGTATAATTTTTTAATATCTTTCAATCCCTCATATTCAGAAACAATTTTAATTTGCATGTCACCGAGATTCAGCTTGCTTAGGTCTAGAACTTCGCCGTCTTCGCTGAGCCGTTTGCGAATAAGGTTGAGGATCAGGAATCCGGCGACTGCTTCTTTACCTTTCTCAGTCAGTGGATTTTCGGATAGATCAATGCTTTGCAGATTAACGAAGTTAGTGCTTTTCGCTAAAGCCAGGGCACCCTCATCGGTAATGTTGTTTTTCTTGAGATCCAGCAATTCCAGGTTGGGAAGATTTTTACTTTCTGCAAGAATTTTAAGGCCTTCGTCGCCCAGCTGGTTTTGCGAGAGCACAAGGCTGGTCAGGGACTGGAAATTATTGGAGTTTGCAATGAATTGAGCTCCTCTTGCGGAAATATCATTCCAGGCAAGGCGCAAGGATTTCAATTTGGACATGTTTCTTGAATCTGAAAAAAAACCAACGCCATCATCGCCAATTTTATTTCGATACAATTTAAGGTACTCGAGATTGGATAGGTTTTCCGACTCCGCAATCACCTTTGCGCTTTCCGGCCCAAGTTTCTGAACGGGGATGATCAATCGCTTCAAATTACGAACAGATTTGGACTTCGCCAGGGCGGCGACTCCAGCGTCTCCCAATTTGGTAAAATTGAAATCCAGGGTTTCGTAATTTCGGCTCAATTTGAAACCGTTACGAATGATTCCTTCAATGTTGTAAAACTTTTTAGTCATCATATATCCAAATTATGTCAGGGATCGTTTCACTTTGCTAATCCAACCCGTTTTTATCAATTCAGCACTTTATCAAAAAAACGTTGCAAACAGTTAAAATAACCGTTGTCCGGGGCCATGAGAATGTCGTTGTGCCCTACCCCTTCAAGTATCTGTAAGGCTTTGGATTCCGATCCGGCCTGCTCATAATTCAATCGAGCTTCCTGCGGATAGATCAATATATCATCTTGACCATGCATGATCAGCAAGGGGCAGGTTAATTTTCTGATCTTTTGACTGTTGTTGAACAAGGCATCTTCTTCCGGGGTGGTATTGTCGATGCGCAATCCCCGCCTCTCAACCAGTGGGATGGGATCAGCATAGCCGCTTTCAATGATACAGCAATCGATTTCCGGGTAATGTGAGCACAACTCGATGGCCGGTGCGCTTCCCAGAGATCGCCCCATAACACAGAGTCGATCCTGCAGCTTTCCATTTTCCCTCAGGAATTGGTAAATCTTATGGGCGTCCTGAAGTACTGTCCTTAATGTCGGTTGACCTTCGCTCCGCCCATACCCTCTATAATCACAGACAATAAACTCCCCACCCAGATAGGCAAATGCCTTGGAGAGCTCATCATAATCGGAAACAATCTCCCCGTTACCGTGGAAATACATAAGTGAAAAACGTGCATTCGGGGATGGATAACGCCGAACATGGACGTTAATAGCCGGTTCCACTTCGATATAAATTTCATCGGAACCGCCAGGCGGAGCCAAACGGTCGGGTCGCGGAAAAAACAAGTTGGCATTGAATTGATCTGAATCAAAAATCGAAGACATCGTTTGCTTTATTCAATTCTGGCTAAATCGTTAATTAGAAAGGAATTAAAAGAACCACCCCAGGCTTTAAATTGATTGAAATTTCAAGGTTTTCATGGCAGAATCATGCCTTTCAAAATTGACTTGAAATTCCAACCTTCCTCAACCAGTCTTCAGATTCCATGAGTTGGGGGTCATTATATCAACAAATAACAAATCGTGTAAGGAGTCTTCAATGTTATTGGATCCAGCGCCAATTGAAAAATTGTTTCAATCCATGGAGAAATCCCTGAGTGCCGCGCGCAGTAATCTCGGCCGCCAATTAACCATCGTGGAAAAAATTCTCTATTCCCACATGGATGCCGATACCGACTTTTCCAAACTGCAAAGAGGAAAATCAGATATCTTTTTAAATGCCGACCGCGTGGCCATGCAGGACGCTACCGCTCAGATGGCCATTTTACAATTTATGTCTGCTCAAATGCCAAAAGTCGCAGTTCCCTCTTCCGTTCATTGCGATCATCTCATTCAGGCTCATACTGGATCCGCGGAGGATCTCAAGGCGGCTATTGATGTCAACAAGGAAGTTTATGATTTTCTCCAGTCCGCCGCCATGAAATACGGCATGGGATTCTGGAAACCCGGTTCCGGCATCATCCACCAGGTGGTTTTTGAAAATTATGCGGTTCCCGGTACCATGATCATCGGTACCGATTCACACACCCCGAATGCCGGCGGTATGGGAACCATTGCGATTGGTGTCGGCGGTGCCGATGCGGTGGATGTCATGACCGGTCAGAAGTTTGTGACCCGAATGCCCAAGTTAGTTGGTATTAAGCTTACGGGTAAATTGAATGGCTGGACTTCCGCCAAAGACATCATCCTTAAAGTCGCCACCATGCTGACGGTAAAAGGTGGGACTGGTAAGATTCTAGAGTATTTTGGAGAAGGAGCCCGTTCCCTGAGCGCCACCAGCAAGGGAACCGTAACCAATATGGGAGCGGAAATCGGCGCGACCACCTCCACCTTCGGATATGACGAAAGCATGGATGTGTACCTCCGCAAGACAGAGCGCGATGCCGTAGCCGACCTCTGTAAAAAATACGCGGAGCATCTGGTCTCAGATCCAGAGGTCGAACAGAATCCTGAGAAATACTATGACGAAGTTCATGAAATCGACTTGTCCACACTTGAGCCTCATATTGTAGGACCGCACACTCCGGATCTGGGACGTCCCATTTCCCAGATGGCGTCTGATGTGGACAAAAACAACTATCCAGAGAAACTGTCGGCGGCGCTGATCGGTTCCTGCACCAACTCCAGCTATGAGGATTTGACCCGAGCAGTGAGCCTGGTGCGTCAGGCCAAAAAAGCCGGCCTCAAATCGAAGGCAAGTTTCCTGGTAACTCCAGGTTCGGAACGAATTTTTGAGACGATCAGCCGAGACGGAATTCTCAAAGATTTTGAAGATGTTGGTGGAACTGTCCTGGCTAATGCCTGCGGACCCTGTATCGGGCAATGGAAGCGGGAGGATGTT